>JACOUA010000291.1 GCA_016178075.1 Acidobacteriota bacterium | reverse complement strand
GATGGTGGCCATCTGGACCACGTGAACGCCGTCCACCGCGCCGAGCGCCTTGATCGCACTCGAGATGTGCGCCAAACGATTTCCTTCATTTGAGCCTATGCCGATGAACGCGCGGGCCATTATGGTTGCTCAAGGCTGAGGGCTCAAGGCGCATAGCTTAGGCGAAGGGTGTAAGGGTGATTTAAGCCGTGACGGTTATCGTTCTATGATACGCAGTTAGAGTCCTTAAGCCCTAAGCCCTAAGCGGCCAGGTGACACAGCCTCCCGGTCACTGAAAGAGTCGGTTCATGACAAGTGACACAGCCTCCCGCTCACTCTTTAAAGCGGCGGTGGGGCAATTCATAGGGCGCTTCCCGAAGCAAGGGCTGCTGTTCCGGCTCGGCGCGGCGCAACGCGTAGAAGCGGATGCGCCTCGCCGTGAGGTCAATGTCGCACCGAACCAGACGATGCGTCCAGAGCGGATCGACTTCGAAGGAGCGCCCAAGCAGATTGACGAGCCCGCGCTCGGTCGTGCGACGCAGGAAAATCATCAGTCCGTGCGGATGGGTTTGCAGATCCAATGCCCACCCGCATGGGAATGGCTGCCGCCCCGGCGCCGCCTCGATGCGCGCCGCGGCTCGCCGACGAAACGCGGCGACGTAGCGATCGGACCGGTCGACCAAGTCGAGCAGCGAGTGGTGCTGGAATCGACTCCACACCTTAGTTTGCCAGCGACCGTTCCAGTTCTCCAGCCCGGCTTGAAACGCGGGTTCCTGGACGGGAGCAAACACCGGGACGATCTCGAGGCTGAGGCACAAGCGCATGACGCGACTGACCACGTCGCGATGCTGATGCGGACCCTGAAAGCGCGTCTCGTTGTCGAACTGGGCATACGCCGGCAAGCCGACCTCGCGCCAGTGGGCAATCAGGTGGTCGACCACCAGAGACGCGGTCAGCGGTGGGCCAGGCCAAGCCGCACCCAGGCCGCCGTGCAGCGAAAGCCCAGTGAGGACTTCGACTTCGGTCCCTCCGCGGATCATCAGTCCCTCGACGATATCGAAGCTGTCGAGCTCGGCTTGTTTAGCCGCGATGGGCGGCAAGTACCACCCTCGGGGGGGCGCCGGGCGGCGCACACGCCGCCGCGCATCAAAGACGCCACGCCGCTGCAGAATGCGGTTAATGGTTCGGACACACGGGCTCTCGGTGTAGCCGCGCTCGTGCAACGTGCGCGCGATGGCGATGGCGCCGTATTCACCCAAGTCGCTCGTCTCCTTCAGTTCACGGCGAATCGCCACGACCAGGGTTTCCATCGTCGCATTGGTGCGGCAAATTGTGTGAGCGATCGGCGGACGATCCGACCAGTCAACGCGGTCCAGGCGCGTCTCTCGGGCCCGCCGGACCCACCGCTGCACGGTATCCAGACTGGTTCGGAGTTGCCGGGCGACAGCTCGCATCGAGGCGCCAGCCTGAACCAAAGCCACCATGTGCTGACGTTTGACCGTTCGAGCATTTTTTTACTCATGACGTCCTCTCCTGACGCTCGGCATTATCGACAGGACGCCTGGTTTACGAAACCGCGGGCTGTGGAAGCTGCCGGAGCTGTGGAAGCAAAGAACGCTTCCACAAGCTCCTTGGAAAACGCAGAGAACGCGTTTTCCACAGCTTCCACAAGCCTCGCTCGTACAAAATCTAGCGAACTGACCGCCGAGCTCTGTCACTCAGTGACCGGGAGGCTGTGTCACCTGGCCACTGACAACTGAAAACTGTCTAACCTGTCTTCAGCCGCGGGAACAATTCCAGGGCATTGTCCCGCTCGATGGCGCGCAGATCGGTGGGCTTGAAACCATAGTCGCTCAGCCCCTTGGCAACTGTCTCCGCCCGGGCAAACGGATAATCGGTGCCGAACACCATGTGCGAGATCGGCACGACCTTCGTAAACGTCGGCAGCGTATACGGGTTAAAGGCCTGCGCGGTGTCGTAATACATTTTCTGGATTTCGTACATCACACCTCTCGGCAGCCTCTGTGCCATCTCCGGGGCGTTTCCGCCCGCGAAGCGGCCGGTGATGTACGGCATCGTGCCCCCGCCGTGCGACCAGATGAAGCGGATGTCCGGGCATCGCGCGGCTGTGCCGCTGAACAACACGCTGGCGATCGTGAAGGTCGTGTCAGTCGCCAATGTCAGTCCCACCGCACGTCCCTCGGGAAGGAGGTTGACGCAGCACTCGGCCCTGGCGGGATGAGTGTAGACAACCGCCTTGCGCCGGTTCAGCTCGTCCATCACCGGGGCGAACCTGGGGTCGCCGAGGTACTTGCCCTGATAGCTGGTCATGAAACAGGCGCCATCTGCTTTCAGCGTGTCAAACGAGTATTCAATCTCGCGCAGGGCGCCATCAACGTCAGGCAGCGGCAGCGTCGCGAACATGCCGAAGCGGCCCGGGTGATCTGAAATCAACCGCGCTCCATATTCGTTGCACTCGCGCGCAAGCCTGCGTGCCGCAGTGTCATCGCCAAACCAGACACCGGGCTCGCTGGT
>JACOUA010000290.1 GCA_016178075.1 Acidobacteriota bacterium | reverse complement strand
TTGTTTCTTGGATTGGGCCTCGACGATGTGCGCTTGCATCTCCGGTGCTTCCAGCGTGGCAAGAAGTTGGCCCTGTTTGACCGTGCTCCCTCGATCGACGTCGATGCGCCGGACGAACCCTGACACCTTCGCGAAGATGGGAACGGCGAGATACGGCCGCAATTCTCCGGGCAGCGACACCTGTCGGTCCACGGCTTTCGAGACGACGCGGACAACTTGAACCGGCGTCTGCGCCGATGCGACGGTCGTGATCAAGAACAATGTGACGAACGTCGGAATCTTATGTACGTGGCTCATAGTGTGCACTCGCGGGATCATCATGATGCAAAGAGGGTGAAACGGTCCGGGCTCGCGCCTGCAGGATCGTGTACACCGCAGGCAGGATGAGAAGCGTGGCGAGTGTCGCCAGGGACAGGCCACCAATGACGGCACGACCCAACGGGGCGCTCTGCGCTTGCTCGCCGGTGCCCAGCGCCATCGGGATCATGCCGGCGATCATCGCGCTCGCCGTCATCAGAATGGCGCGGAGCCGTCCACGGGCGCCCTCCACAGCGGCGCTGAGCACCGATACCTTGTTGTCCTCGGGCTGGCCCAACGTCGCTGCCGCGACCGCTCGCTCTCGCCGCGCGTCTTCGGCGAAGGTGACCAGCAAGATTGCGTTGGCGACTGAAATGCCGACCGCCATGATCGCGCCCATGAACGACTGCACGTTCAGCGTCGTGCCGGTCACGAACAGCATCAGCAGCACGCCGCAAATGACGGCGGGCACAGTGGAGACGACGGCAATCGCGAGGCGGAACGACTGGAAGTTCGCGGCCAACAAGAGGAAGATGACCACGATCGACAGCAACAGGCCGCTGCGCAGGCCCGAGAGCGTTTCTTCGAACGCGGGTACCTGCCCACGGGTGTGGACGGTGACGCCGCGCGGCGGCGCGCCAGCCCTGGCGATGGCCTGTCGCACATCGTCCAGGGTTTGCCCGAGCGGCTTGCCCTCGAGGTTGGCCGTGAAGCTGACCACTCGCTGCATGTTGTACCGATCGACTTCGCCGAGCGTCGTCCCATAGTCGACCGAGGCGACATCCGCGACCAGCGGCCTGGAAATGCCAGTCACGCTGTTGCGCGGCATCACCGGCAACCCCGCCACGTCGTCGAGCGAGGCCATCATGGACTGGGGAATCTCCACTTGGATCTGGAAGCCGTTCCCACTGCCCGGGTCACGCCAGAAATTCAAATCGGTGTAGCGGCTCGAGGAAGTCGCGGCAACGAGCGACCTGGCGACATCGGCCGTCGTGACGCCGAACTGACCGGCGCGGTTGCGGTCGATCTGGATCTGCAATGAGGGGTAGTCGAGCGGTTGCGCGTACTGCAAGTCGCGGAGGGAGTCCACCTTCGCCAGTTCCGCGTAGAGCGTCTCTGCGAACGGACGACTCACGGCGAGCGACGGGCCTTGAACCGCGACTTCAATCGGCGTCGGCGAGCCAAAGCTCATGACCTGGCTGATGATATCCGCAGCCTCGAACGAGGCGGCGACCTGCGGAAGCGCCTCGTGGAGCGCGCGGCGCAAGTGCTCCTTCAAGGCGTCGGTCACGGGCGGCGCCGTCGGTTTCAGCGCGACGCCGAGCACCGCTTCGTGTTGTCCACTGGCAAACAAGTAAATCGTGTTGATTGGGTAGTTGGGTGTCTGGACGCCGATGAAACTCGTGGTGATGTCGACGTTGTTCGGCCCCACGAAGTCCTTGATGACGTCCATGGCTTTCAGCGCGATCAGCTCGGTGCGTTCGAGGCGTGTACCGGTGGGCGCGCGCAGGCGGAGCTGAATCTGGTGCGTCTCGACCTTGGGAAAGATTTCGGTCCCGAGCCTGGGCAAGAGGATGTAAATCAGCGCTCCAGTCGCCACCAGGTAGCCGGCGACCATTGCCCACCGAACCCGGAGAACCGATTCCAGCCCATGGCGGTACCACGATCGCAACTTGTCGAAGAATCCCGCCTCATCGTGATGTCCTGCTCGGATCATCCAGGTGGACAGCACCGGCACCAGCGTGCTGGACAGCAGGTAGGACGCCAGCATCGCGAAGCCGACGGCCAGCGACAGCGGCACGAACAACTGGCGTGCGGTTCCTACCATGAAAAACGACGGCATGAAGACCGCCAGCACGCAGAGCATCGCGAGTAAGCGCGGGAGCGCGGTCTTCAGAGAGGCTTCGAAGGCCGCACGAGCGCGAGACAGGCCGGAGACCAGGTGAGTGTGAATGCTCTCGATAGAAACCGTCGCGGTGTCGACGAGAATACCGACCGCCAACGCCAAGCCGCCCAGCGTCATGATGTTGATCGTCTGGCCGGTGATCCAGAGACACACCACAGCAGACAGCAAGGCAAAGGGGATCGTGGCCGTCACGATGAGCGCGCTGCGCAGGTCCCGCAGAAACAGCAGCACCACCAAGCCCGTCAAGACCGCGCCCAGCAGTCCTTCGGTGACCAATCCTCTCAGGGCGTTCACGACATACCTGGACTGGTCGAACACCAAGTCGATGTTGACGTCGTCTGGCGCCACGTTTCGCATCGCGGGCAGCGCCTGCCGCACACTGCGGATCACGTCCAGTGTCGATGCGTCGGCACGTTTCGTCACCGGAACATACACCGTGCGTTTGCCATTGACGTGCGCGTATCCCACCACGATGTCGGTGGTGTCGTTGATGGTGCCGACGTCCCGCAAGTAGATGGTCGGGCCAGTGCCGACGCGCAGCGGCGCGTCGAGCAGCTCCTGGATGTTGCCACCCAGTGTGGCATTCGTCGATGCAATCCGAATCAAATCGCCGGTGCGGACGTTTCCGGAGGGCACGACCGTGCTGGCCCGGCTCACGGCGAACACGACTTCCTCGGGCGAGAGGCGATACTCCCTGAGCCTTTCCGGATCGACACGCACGACGATCGTCCGCTGGCTGCCCCCAAATGGCGGCGGTGCCGAGACGCCGGGCAAGGTCGCGAAGATGGGCCGCACGCGATTGAGCGCAATATCCTGCATTTCACCCGGCGCGCGCGTCGCGCTCGAAAACACGAGTTGCGCGACCGGCACGCTGCCGGCGTCGTAGCGCATGACGAACGGCGGGACCGCACCGGGCGGCATGAATGCGCGCGCGCGATTCACGTAGCTGACCACCTCGGCCATCGCCTGACTCATGTCGGTGTCCGGATGGAACACCAGCTTCATGAGCGCGATGCCCTGGATATTTTTCGATTCGACGTGCTCGATTCCCGTGATGTAGAGGAAGTGGTACTCGTAGTAGTACGTCAGGTACCCTTCCATCTGCGACGGATCCATGCCGCCATACGGTTGCGCGACGTAGATCGCCGGCGCCCCCAGCTTCGGGAAGATGTCGACCTTCATCTGCTGGATCGCCATGATGGACGCGAGCGCGACCGAGATCACCGCCACGAGAATGGTGATCGGCCGGCGCATGGCGGCGAGAACTAACCACATAGCGGTCTCCTCAATGGTCCTGCTGTGACATCACAATTACCTGGTCTTGTCGAGAAACGGTGTCAAGTCGCCGCGCACCTGCGCGGCAGCTAATAACGCTCGCCACACGCCCAGCCGGGCGACCGCATCGTCGGCTTCCGCCTGCGCGAGCAGCCGCTGGGCCTCGGCCACTTCCGTGATGCTTGCCAGCCCGCTGTCATATCGCGCGCGGGCGCGACTTTCGGCGTCGGTCGCGGCCCGGCGTTCTGCGGGCGTGTTTTGGGCGATCTCGCTCGCCGCCTTCATCACCGCCCGCGCCCGCACATCCTGCGTCGTGAGGTTCTGAAGCGTCTGCTCGTACCGCGCGCTCGCGGCGAGCTCGTTCTGCGCTTCGACGCGTTTCCGCGGGTCGACGGTGAAGACATCCAGCAAGGGAAACGTCACAGAAACACCAGCCGCCCAATTTGACAGTTGCGGCGACAGGCCGTTGCCGAGCGACGGTTGTCCGGGGACCTGCGCACCGCTGCCGCGTTCAGCGAACACGGACTGGACGATCACGTGCGGAAACACGGACCGGCCGAGCGCGCGCTCGCGCGCACGAACGGTGTCGACAACGGCCGACTGCGCACGCGCCGCCGGATGGGACTTCACGTCGGCCGCGCCGGCAGTCGGAACTTCGGGCAAGTCCGTGAGGCGGCCCATCGCCACGTCAACCGTCCCCCCTGGCGTCCCAATGGCATTCGCCAGCGTTGCGCGCGCGATGTCGGCCGCTTGGACGGCCAGGCTGAGCTGATTCTTCGCAATCGCGAGCTCGGCGTCGGCGCGCGAGGCGTCAGCGCCGGGCCGGAGCTGGTTCCGTACCAGCGTGCCGACGGTGTTGGCAAAGACCTGAAGCCGATCGACGTTCGCGCGGGCCGCGCCGACGGCTTCGTCCGCCGCCAGCACCGTGAGAAAGGCATCGGCCGCGGCGCCCGCCACATCGAGCTGGGTCAGGTCATGCTGAGCGCTCGCCAGCGAGTGTTGGGCGAGCGCGACATCGACGTTGGCCTTGCGATAGCCGAAGTCGATCGCGTCCCATGACAACAACGCGCCGCCCGCACTCCCCCACACGCTGTCCGACGATTGCGTGCCGAGCACTGGACCCGAGATGGGCGGTACGATCCCTTGCGGAAGCAACAGACCGAAGATGTTGTTGCGCGTCGCGCGGTTCTGCTGCCACAGCACGTCAAGCCGCGGGAGATAGGCGGTCCG
>JACOUA010000289.1 GCA_016178075.1 Acidobacteriota bacterium | reverse complement strand
ATGTACGAGCCCTCGATCGGCGTCAGCGCGATCGATGTCGCTGATGTTCCGGGTGCCGTCGTCGTGCGGGTCGATTCCACAACCGCTGCCGGCCTCGCGCCCGGCGACATCATCGTGAAGGCTGGAACTCAGACAATCCAGAACGCCTCCGAGCTGGCCGATCTCGTCGCGCGCGAAAAGCCGGACGGCAACCTCACGATCGAGGCGCGAAGCGCGGGCAACAGCGCCAAGCAGGTCACGCTGCGCGTCGCCGCGGCGCCACGCGCGATCTCGCTCGCCGATCAAACACTCGTTCCGAACGTACTGATCCCTGTCCTCCGCGAGCGCGCGAGCCGCGGTGGCCCCGACGAACCGGTCGCCCGTCTCAACCTGGCCATCGCGTTGATACGCGTCGAAAACTGGGCTCTCGCGCGAAGTGAGCTGGAACGCGTCACCCTGCCGTCTGGCCCGGGTGTTTCAGCCGGCACGGTGAAGTACCTGCTGGGACTCTGCTACGAAGCGCTCGGCCTGACCGCGGAAGCGAAGGCGACCCAGAGCACCCTCGGAGACGACGGGCCGTCAGTGAAGGAAGCAGCGGAGGCCAAGTTGCGGGGGAAGCGACCGTGAATCGGTCGATCATTGCATTGAAGATTGAGGGATTGGTGATTGAAGGATTGATTGACAATCAATCTTCCAATCTCCAATCACCAAATCTTCAATGCTGAACTGTCTGTCAGCGTCAGTTCGTACCACTGACCGCCAGCTTGGCGAGCTGCGCCGCGCTCACCTCGGTCGACGGTCCATGGAATATCGCGTTGAAGATCAGCTTGAAGGTCGCCCGCGGCTGCGCGCGATAGTCGACCTCGCTCGCCAGCGTCACGACGTACCCCTTCCCCACCCTGAAGGCGACGACGTTCGCCTGATCGAGCAGGAAGTCTTCGCCAAGCAGCCAGCCGCTGGCGAGGATCGGCCCCTTCTCCGGATACCGCGCCACGACCGCGGACGGGATCTCGAAGCCGGGCTTCAGCCGATACGCCTGATCTGTCTCGAAGAAGACGGGCCACTCCGCCGGCATGCCGAACCCGACCGGGTGCTTGGTGTCGAACTGGTTGTTCAGGAGGGATCCGGGACAGTAGAACAACGACTCCGGATCGACCACTCGCTCGCGCAGCGTGGCGATGAGGCGTGCGGGACTGGAGAACGCATCTTTCAGCGCGCGATCGACCGCTGCGCCCGACGCCTGAACTCCACCCACCTGCCCTGAGCCTGCCTGCCCTGAGCCTGTCGAAGCGGGCGAAGGGCCGCTCCCCTCGGCACCACCCCGCCGCCGCACCACTTCGGGAAGCGTCCTTTCGATCGGTAGATCGAGCAGCTCCCGGGCCGTCTCGGTCGCGCTCCCGATGGCGACCAGCGTGCCGCCGTTCTTCACCCAGTCGCGGAGCTTCGTCCATCCCGCCTCGCCGACGCCGTAGGCCCACTCCCATTCCTTGTCGTTCTGCCTCGGATCCAGTCCGCGGACGATGCGGTCGCGCGTGGTGCCAGACGGCAGGACGATGGTGTCGAATTTTGCCGACAGGGCCGAGAGCTCGCCGGCGAAATCCTTCGACGAGATCAGCTGATGGTTGAAGTCGTACTGCTCGAAGAGCCACCAGAGCCAGCCCGCGGGCATGTTGTTGGCGGCCTTCCACAGCCCGACGCGCGTGCCCGGCTTCAGTCGGTACCCGTCGACGCTCAGCGCGCGGTCGGTTCCCATCACCTGAAGCCCGGTCTGGCGCGACACCTCTTCGAGAATGCGGCTCGCCTGCTCGCCCGACGGCACGATCCAGGTGCCCGGGGCGAGCGTTTTTCCGTTGAGTTGCGTTTCCTTCGCCGCTCTGAAGACCGGCACGTTCGCCTTCTGAAGTTTCGCGACCGCCTTGAAGCCGGCGTTCGATTCCGGTCCGAAGACGTACGCCCATTTCGGCCGCGCCGGCATCGGCGCCGCCGCCTGCCCTGAGCTTGTCGAAGGGGCGGGCTTGAGATCCCGGACCTGCTGCAATGTCGCATCGAACGGTTGATCGATCGACTCGACCGCAACGCCCATCAGCATACCCAGCGTGTGACCGATCACGTCGTACGGCGGCTTCGGCGGTCCGCCCGGGAAGAGCCGCAGATCCGGATACACCTGCCGCTCGAGCATCGTCTTCGCGAAGGAGCCGTACGGCTGCGCGAGCTTGATGACGTGCGATCCGGCCGGATAGCTCTTGCCGCCTGCCGTGAACGCCGCCGTCGCCTGGTGAATCTCGACTTCCGCGGTCTTCATGATGTCGAGGAGTTCGACACGTGCCGCATGCCGGCGAGCGCCGCGCTCACGCCGTAGTCCACGATCTGGCTGAGACGCCAGTCGCTTTTGGTATAAGGCAGCGGGTAGTTGTGGCGCGCTTCCTGCGGACCGAGCGGCTTGTCGCGTCCGGCCGGATTCACGAACGGATCGGCCAGGTTAACGCTCGCGATCTCGGTCAGGATGCGCGGCTGCCCGTGGTAGACCATGTACTGCCGCGCCGGCGTCCAGAGGTCGTAGCGCTGCAGGAACTCCACTCCCTCCTTCCCTTCCGCCACCAGGGCCGACGCCATCGCCATGCCGACGTCCGCCTGCTCGCGCGCGAGGATCGGATGGATATTCGGATCGTACGGATCGTCGAACGGCGGCATGAAGATGCGTGACGAGGTGCTCCCCATCTGGTGCATGTCGTGGGTGATGTGCGGCTTGTAAATGTTCTGGACCTTCTCCACCATCAGCCGCGTTTCCTTCTGGGAGAAGTTGAACCAGTCGCGGTTGTCGTCGTGCCCGACGTATTTGTGATACAGGTCCGGATAGACGCGACCAAACGGCGTCCCCTTCGTCTTGTACCAGTGATCGATGACGAGGACCTGCCCGTCGGGATTCGCCGACGGCACCAGCAGGACGACGGTGTTGTCGATGATCTCCCGGGTCTGCGGAGAGTTGTCCGTCGCGAGCCGGTGGGCGATGAGATTGATCGACTGCCCGTTGCCGACCTCGGTCGAGTGAATCGTCGCGTAGAGCAGGTAGAAGGTGCGGCCCTCGCCGATCAACTTCTGCGCTTCCGCCGGCGAGAGGCTGCGGGGATCCGCCAGCCGCCGGTTGATCTCGACGAGCCGATCCAGCTTCGCCAGGTTCTCGGGCGAGCTGATCGTTACGAGCGCCGACGTATTCCCCATCGTCGTCTTTCCCAGCTCCTGGTACTTGACGCGATCGGTCGTCTTCGAGAGGTGCTGCATGTACTCTAGGACCTTGGGGTATTTCGCCAGCTCACCGTCCGTGCCGATCTTGAATCCGAAAAACTGCTCCGGCGTCTGCGTCTGACCCTGCGCCAGGCCG
>JACOUA010000288.1 GCA_016178075.1 Acidobacteriota bacterium | reverse complement strand
TGGTCGCGCGCGGCGACGAGTACGCCCGGGCGCGCGAACGCGCCTATGCCGCCGTGAAGCACGTTTCATTCGAGGGGATGCACTATCGCCGCGACATCGCGGCGAAGGCGCTCAGCGGAATTGACGATTGACGATCGGCGATTGCAGGATTGATTGTCGGTTGATGATTTAGGGATTGAAGACTGGTTGTCGGATTGCTGATTGGGGTGTGTCGGACGGTGTCGAACGATTCAATCGACGATCAGATGATCGTCAATCAATCCTGGAATCATCAATTGTCAATCAGCAATCAATCCCGCAATCGTCAATCACCAATCGTCAATGCTCGAGAGAGTAGTCTGTATGGCTCCTATTCCAGTCCTCATCCTGATGGGTTCCGATTCCGACGCGCCGATCATGCAGGGCGCGCGCGATCTGCTGACCGAGCTCGGCATCAGCAGCGAGATGACGGTCGCCTCGGCGCACCGCTCGCCGGCGCGGGTCGTACGGCTGCTCGAGGAGGCGCCACGGAAGGGGGTCAAGGTCTTCATCGTCGGCGCCGGCGCGGCGGCACACCTGGCCGGTATGATTGCGGCGCATACGACCTGCCCGGTGATCGGCGTGCCGATCGATTCGTCGGTGCTGAACGGCCTTGATGCGTTGCTGTCGACGGTGCAGATGCCGCCCGGTGTGCCGGTGGCGACGGTGTCGATTGGGAAAGCAGGCGCGACGAACGCGGGCGTCCTGGCCGCGCAGATCCTGGCGGTGGGGGACCCCGCCATCCGCGAGCGGTTGGAGGCGTACAAGAAGGAGCTCGCCGAGAAGATCGATCAGGCGGCGGCGCGGTTGGACAGTGAAGTGTATTAGCTCTGCGATCGGCAATCGTCTCGAGAGATTGGACATGTCTCTCCGGGTTTCCGTTATCACGTTCGGCTGCCGCGTCAATCAGGCGGATTCGTGCCGCTTCGAGGAGGAGCTTCGGAGCCGCGGCGCGACGGTCGCCTCGCCGGAGGAAGCCGACCTCGTCGTGGTCAATACCTGTTCGGTCACCGCATCGGCGGATCAGGGATCGCGTCAGGTCATTCGTCGCATCGCGCGGCGGAACCCCGCCGCGAAGATCGTCGTGACCGGCTGCTATGCGACGCGCAAGCCGGAAGAGGTGCGGGCGCTTCCCGGTGTCGTGCGGCTGTTTCGCAACGACGAGAAAGATCGGCTGGTGCCGGTCGTCGTCGAGGAGGTCGCCCGAACCACCGCGCAGCGGTTCGACGCCGGCAACGGCCCCTGCGGCGACGTGCTCCAGCCCGGCGTCCTCGGCCGGACCGCGTATCCGCTCCGCATCCAGACCGGCTGTGACGAGCCATGCTCGTATTGCATCATCCCGACGACGCGTGGAGCGCCCCGCAGCCTGCCTCCGGATCGAGTGCGCGCGGATGTCGAACGCTTGTTGCGGGGAGGGTTCAAGGAAATCATCCTCACCGGCGTGCACCTCGGATCGTACGGGCGGGATCTGACGCCGCCTCTGTCGTTGTCCGGGCTCCTGCGGGAGCTGGGGTCGATCGACCGCGACGTGCTGTTTCGCATCAGCTCGCTCGAGCCGATGGACTGCACCGACGAGATCGTGGATCTCGTTGCCTCGACGAGCGCGCTTGCACCTCACTTCCATCTGCCCCTGCAACACGCGAGCGATCGCATCCTAAGCTTGATGCGCCGCCCGTATACGCTGGCGTTCTATCGCCGGCTCGTCGATCGCATCCGCGCGCTGATGCCCCACGCATCCATCGGCAGCGATGTGATCGTCGGGTTCCCAGGCGAGACGCACGAGGATTTCGAGCTGCTTCGTGACTATCTCGAGGACTCGCCGCTGACACACGTGCATGTCTTTCCGTATTCGGACCGGCCGGGCACGGTGGCGTCAACTCTCGGTGGAAAAGTGGGGGGAATCGAGATCCGCGGGCGTTCTGCCGTTCTCCGAGCGATTGGGCAGCAGCTGACCACCAGATTCCGCACGTCGCAGGTCGGCTCAATCCGCCCGGGACTCACGATCGACGATGGTTCAGTGGCGGTCACGGATAACTACCTGAAGCTGCGGATTGGGCACGGGCACGTGCGAAACGAGCGGGTGATGGTCAGAGTCTTGACCGACAGCGACCCCATGGTCGGCGATGCAATCGGCGCGCCTTCCGAAGGCGGCTCGAGACTTGCCGCCCCACATCACCTGTCCATCGCCGGGGTCTAAGAGTATTTCGTGGCGCTCGGCTTCTTGACACGCCGAAGTCTTGGCGAAAGTGGCCAGCCGAACCCCTTGATGGCTTTCGGTCCCGTACGTGGCTTCCGCCTTTAGGCGGAAGATCTTCGTGCAGTCAGACGGACGTCTTCGTGGATTCGGCATCAGAACTCCTGCAACGAACCTTCAGGTCCGGCCCTGACGATGCTATTCTCGTGACCCCTTCGCACTTCCCAGGCGCTTTTCATCTGTTTCATGAGCTACCGGCCGCAGGCGAGCCAGCCACCGTGTGTCGGACCGTTTGGGTATTATGGCGCCGTCGGCGGTGACAACTGCGGTTAAGGGCAGCGTGAGACGCAGCTCCCGAACGCAAAGCGTTCTGCCGATTCAAGGACGGCAGCAGCTCACCGCGTCCGTTACTGAAGAGTGAGCGTACGAAGACAGGGTTCAGCACCGGCCTTTGGGGTGACCACCACTGGTGACCACCTAGCGTTCGGTGCGCTTCCCGCGAATCCGGCTCTGAAATGCCAACGACCGGCGGCGGCGACTTGTTGTTGACGGATGCCGTCCGGAACAGAGACGTCGAAGCGGTGATCCGCCGCCTCGGTCAAACTACATTCGATTCGGCGGCAGAGGATACCTGCCGAGCCTTTGGGATGGCCGCTGCGTGGGGCCTCGCTGAAGTTGTCCAACTACTTCTCGATGCTGGCGTGAGTCCGAATTGTCACGACGAGCACGGAGTGACCGCTTTGATGTTAGCCGCTCGTGCAGGGCAGCCTCACATGGCCAAACTTCTTGTGCAACGAGGTGCCGATCTCGAGGCGCGTGACGAGCTTGGGCAGACTCCGCTCTTCTATGCGGTCCAAGGCGGGAGCGTCGAATTGGCCGCTGTACTGTTGGAGTTAGGAGCCGATCCCCTAGTGCGAGACCGAAAGGGTAGATCGCCGCTGTACTACGCAAAGCGCCGTCCCCTGATTAACTTCAATATCCCGGACTGGGTGCCCCTCATCGGGGGAATATACGTTTTCGGACTCACATATCGCATCAGGCGGAGATCGCACATGATCGAGATTCTTGACAATGCCGGTCGAATGAGATCAGAAGGCCGGGCTTGAATAAGCTCCAAAAGGGACCAAACATTCAGCGGAATCAGGTCTACGTTCGCGCAGATGCCGTGCACCACCGCACCGGCCGGCGCGCATCTTCCGGCGTGTCGTCGACCTCCTTCAGCAGCACGTACTCGTCGCCGGTCGCCTCGAGCCAGCGATATCCCTCCTTGAGCTGATCCCGGAGCTCCACAGGGCTACGACGACGAACGACGATGCTGCGGTCGCTGAGCTCGGATCGATCCATCGTGTCCTGTGCTGACGAGCGACGCCTCAGCCCTCGGGGCTATCGAGCAGCTCCCGGAGTCGGGTTTTGAGCGTGACGGGCACACGCTCGAGCCAGGTTTCATCGATCAAGCCGACGTCAATCAGATCACGCAGGTGCACGCGGTCTTTGTCTCGAAACGACGTGAGCTTCATGCGGACGAGGGCATCGAGTGAGAGGAGGCGAAACGTGCCCGACTCCACCGATTCGGTGACATCGGGCGCCGGCTCGGCGTACCCGGGCCGGACCTTCTCAGCCGCAAAGACGATGTGAACCGCGTCTCATCGAGAAACATGTCCATGCCGGCGGCATGGCGAAACACGAACCCCGCCTTCTCGAGTGCCGCGCGCGCGGCGGCGAAGTCACCGCGCCGCAGGACCACGTCCTGCGTGTTTCGTACAGCCGCCTCGTCGACTCGAGACACCCACGCGGCGACGGCGTTGCCGCCCGCGACGGCGTACGGCACGTCAGCCGACTGTAGAGCCCCGGCTGCCTTCAGGAGGCGCTGGCGGACCCTTTCAACGGCATTGGCCATACGCTCCCACGAGACGGGCGCAAAGTTGGTGACGGGCATACCGGCGTGGCGAACGGCCCCCGGGAAAGTAGTATACGGCTGCCGCGCGTCGCGACGGTATCGAGCCACGAAGACGCCGCTAGTTCACAGCGCCAGCCGGCCAGTCCGGACCCAGGTGCAGCTCCGGCTCGTCGAGAATGCGCCATCCGCCCGGACCTCCCCGGCCGTCCCTACACGCTCGACCAGTACCGCCGGCTCCTCGAACGCATCCGCGAACGCATCTAAAGCTGAAAATCACTCCCGGCCATCGGCGCAATGAGGGCGTCAAAGTCAGAGTGGTGGGAGCTGCCGAGCCGATGCTCGGCGAGGTGGTAGGTGATTTTCGTCGTGGGGTCCGGGCTTAGCCGGACCCACGCCTTGCGG
>JACOUA010000287.1 GCA_016178075.1 Acidobacteriota bacterium | reverse complement strand
CGCTTCCGTGCTCGGCTTCGATCTGACGCCCGCCTACGCCGAGGTGCGCGAGCTGAAGATCGCCCGAACCACCGAAACGCGGTCCACATGCCCGTACTGCTCGGTGAGCTGCGGCGTCATCATCCACACGCTGGGCGATCGATCGCGCAACGTGCAGCCGAGGGTCGTCCACGTCGAAGGTGATCCCGATCACCCGATCAACCAGGGCACGCTCTGCCCCAAGGGCATCACCCTCAAGCAGAACATCGTCAACGACCGGCGGTTGACCACGGTGCGTTATCGGGCACCGGGCAGCCGAGTCTGGGAGGAAAAGTCCTGGGACTGGGCGATCGATCGGATCGCTCGCCTGCTGAAAGACTCGCGCGACCGGCACCTCAGGGTGAAAGACACTCGAGGCCGGACGATCAATGCGTTGACGTCGGTCGGCGTCATCGGTGGCTGCACCGACACGAACGAAATCAACTATCTCCTGGTGAAAGCCTTCCGCGCCGGCCTGGGCGTCATTCCGATCGAGCAGCAGGCGCGGATATGACACGGTCCCACGGTGGCCAGTCTGGCCGCCACCTTCGGACGCGGCGCGATGACCAATGGCTGGACCGACATTCGCAATGCGGATGTCATCGTGGCCATGGGCGGCAATCCGGCTGAAAACCACCCGGTAGGGTTCCGCTTCGTGATGGAGGCGAAGCGGAACCGGAACGCGAAACTCGTCTGCGTCGATCCACGCTTCAATCGGACCGCCGCGGTCGCCGACCGGTTCGTCCAGATTCGCGCCGGCACCGACATTGCCTTCCTCAGCGGGCTCATTCATCACGCGCTGTCGCACAACCGCTATCACGACGAGTACGTGCGGTTGTTCACCAACGCGCCCTTCCTCGTTTCGGAGCAGTACGCGTTTGACGAGAAGAGCGGCGTCTTTGCCGGCTGGGACGCCGAACGGCACGCGTACACCGACAAATCGAGCTGGAATTACGAGCTCGATGACCGCGGATTCGCGAAGGTCGACCCGACGCTCGAGCACCCGCGGTCGGTCTTCCAGGTGATGAAGCGGTTCTATGCGCGCTACACGCCCGAGATGGTGTCAACCATCTGCGGCTGCAGCCCGGACGACTTCGTCAAGACGGCGGAGATCATCACCTCGACCTACACGCCGGATCGCGCAGGGACGATGATGTACGCGCTGGGGTGGACGCACCACAGCCACTCGGTGCAACTCATCCACGCGGCCGGCATGCTGCAGCTCCTGCTCGGCAACATCGGCCGGCCGGGTGGCGGCCTCAACGCGCTGCGCGGGCACGCCAATATTCAAGGCGGGACCGACTGCGGGATGGCCTATCACAACCTGCCCGGCTACATCCCGGTCCCGAAGGCCGATCACGACACGCTGGGCGCGTTCTTGAAGGCCGTGACGCCGAAGGCGCTGCGTCCGAACTCCACCAACTTCTGGTCGCACACCGACGGGTTCATGGTGAGCCAGCTCAAGGCGTACTACGGCGCCGCCGCCACCCCGAAAAACGACTTTGCCTACGATTTTCATCCCAAGCTGGCGCAGACGACCGAGGGCGGCTACGAAAACTGGAGCTGGGCGTACATCTTCGATCACATGTACCGCGGCGACATGGAGGGGTTCTTCAGCTTCGGGATGAACCCGGTGAGCAACGGGCCGCACTCGCGCAAGGCGATCGCGGCGCTCTCGAAGTTGAAGTGGCTGGTCGTCGCCGAGAACTTCGAGCAGGAGACCTCCGCTTTCTGGCGACCCGACATCCTGGCCCTCGTCGACTCGAAGCCCGAGGATGTGCAGACCGAAGTGTTTCTGCTGCCGGCGGCGAACTTCGCCGAGAAGGACGGCACGTTCGTGAATTCGGCGCGGTGGATCCAGTGGAAGTGGAAGGCCGTGGATCCGCCTGGCGACGCGAAGCCCGATCACGAAATCATCGGGCGCGTGTTCCTGAAAGTCCGCGACCTGTACGAACGCGAGGGCGGAACGTTTCCCGATCCGATCCGCCATCTGAACTGGTGGTACACGAACGCCGCGAGGCCCTCGCTGGACGAGGTCTGCAAAGAGATCAACGGCTGGGCGCTGACCGACGTGCGCGACGCGGCGGGCAACATCGCGGTCCGCGCCGGCGAGCAGCTCTCGAGGTTCCTCGACACGCGTGCCGATGGCACGACGCTCTCGGGCAACTGGCTCTACATCGGCATGTACACGAGCGCCGGCAACCTCACCCAGCGGCGATCGTACGCCGATCCGAGTGGTCTCGGTCGGTATCCGGAATGGACGGTGAGCTGGCCCGCCAACCGGCGCATCCTTTATAACCGCTGTTCGGCCGACGCACAGGGCCGCCCCTGGGATCCGACGCGCGTGGGGATTGCGTGGAACGGCCAGCGCTGGGTGGGGGACATGCCGGACTACACCGTGGACAGCCCGCCCGACGCGAACCTGGGCCCGTTCATCATGCTCCCTGAAGGCGTGGCGCGGTTGTTCGTCCCTGGCCAGTTCGTCGACGGTCCGTGGTCGGAGCACTACGAGCCGGTCGAGTCACCGGTCGCCAATCCTCTGCATCCCGAGCACAGCTCCAATCCGGCCGTGCGCCCCTTTGGCACTCAGTTCGACATCCTCGGTACCGCCGACCAGTTTCCGATCGTCTGCACGACGTACCGGCTCACGGAACATTTCCACTACTGGACCAAGAACAATCCATACAGCGTGCAGCTTCAGCCGGAGTTCTTCGTGGAGATTCCCGAGGAGCTGGCCCGGGACAAAGGGATCGCGAACCGCGATCTGGTGCGGGTCACGTCGGCCCGCGGCTCGATTGAGGGTCGAGCGATGGTGACGCGCCGCATCAAGCCGATGCAGATCGCGGGGCGGACGACGTATCAGATTGGGTTCCCGATCCATTGGGGGTTCCTGGGACGCGGACAGCAGCGGGGCTCGCTGGCCAATCTGGTCACGCCGACGGTTGTGGATCCCAATTCGTTCGCGCCGGAGTACAAGGGCTTTCTGGTCAAGTTGGAGAAAGTCTGAGAGAGATGCCTGCAACCCTCGAGCTGCTGCGTATCTCGGCCACGACGGCGCCCGCGCCGGGCGTCCGCACCATGCCGACGATCACGAAGCTCGTCGACACCACGACGTGCATCGGCTGCAAAGCCTGCGAGGTGGCCTGTCAGGAGTGGAACGATCTGCCACCCGAAACCACGGTGCAGATGGGGACGTATCAAACGCTCCCCGACATGACGGCGAACTTCTGGAACCTGATCAGATTCCGCGAGCACGAAGAGAACGGCGCTCTCAGTTGGCTGATGCGCAAGGACCAGTGCATGCACTGCGCCGATCCCGGCTGCCTCGCTGCCTGTCCCGCGCCCGGCGCCATCGTGCAGTACACCAACGGCATCGTCGACTTCCAGCAGGACCAGTGCATCGGCTGCGGGTACTGCATGACCGGATGTCCATTCGACGTGCCGAAGTTCCACGTGAAGACGCAACGCGTGTACAAGTGCACGATGTGCGTCGATCGCGTGTCCGTTGGGCTTCAGCCCGCGTGCGTGAAGGCGTGTCCCACGAGCTGCCTGCAGTTCGGCACCAAGGACGCGATGCTCGAGGTCGCCAACAAACGTGTCGAGCAGCTCCACGCCAACGGCTTCGCGCAGGCGGCCGTCTACGATCCGCCGGGCGTAGGAGGGACGTCCGTCATCACCGTGCTCGCACACGGTGACAGGCCCGAACTTTATGGGTTGCCCCGCGATCCCACGATTCCGATGGCGGTCCGGCTGTGGAAGGGACCCCTGAAGTGGTTGGGCAACCTGGCGATGGTGGGCGGGATCCTTGGCGTGCTCGTCCACTATGTGCGCGTTGGTCGAAAGGATCATGACTAGCCGTCGCAGCGCGAACGAGCGGAGTGGGGCGTCGGGGCCCCACGAAGCGAGTGAGCTGGCTTTCAAACAATGACCCATCGCCTCGTGCGATACGACTTTGGCGAGCGGCTGATGCACACGCTCGCGGCCCTCGCTTACCTTTATCTGCTGCTGACCGGGCTCGCGTTCTGGACGCCGGCCTTCTACTGGATCGCCGTCGTGCTCGGCGGGGGATACCTGTCCCGCGTGCTCCATCCATGGATCGGGTTGCTGTTTGCCGCGACGGTGCTGTGGATGTTCGTCGTGTGGCGCCGGGACATGCGGGTAACGCCCGAGGATCGGACCTGGCGCCGGGCCATTCGTCATTACATTCGAAACGAAGACGACAAGGTGCCGCCCGCCTGGCGCTTCAACTTCGGTCAGAAGCAGCTGTTCTGGTTGATGGTCTTCGGCGCTGCGGCCTTGCTGCTCACCGGTATCGTGATGTGGCTGGTCGCGTCGATTCCCGGTGAGCTGAGCGCCGTAGGTCAGATCGCAACACTGCTCCACGCCGTCGCCGCGCTCGCGACGATCGCCGGCTTCATCATCCATGTCTACATGGGCGTCGCGGTGGTGCCGGGCGGTCTCGACGCCGTGATCCACGGCGAGGTCACCGAGGAGTGGGCCAGACGCCATCACCCGCTGTGGCTCGCCCAGGTGAAATCCGAGAACGATGCGCGCTCGCGCGAGTAGCGAGGCGGTTTCCGAACCCGAGCTGAGCTGCCGGCTTCGACAAATCTCCTTGAGACAGGCTCCATAGCCCGAGACCGTGAACCGCCAATCGTGCCGGACGACGCCAGGACGATGGACCGCTGCTAATTGCACTCGCACGGCCGTCATCGTTGTGCGAAAGCTGAGGCAGTGATTTGGTAGACATAACTGTCTCGGCCCTCCGTGTCAGGCCTCGATCCCACGCGAACGCCGCCGATCTTTTCCACGGCCCGCTGCGAGCGCAGGTTCTGTGGGCCAACAAGAAAGACGACGCAGCTCACAAATCGGAAGGCATGCTGCAACATGAGCTCCTTCATCTGCCCGTTGTACATACCGCCCCAGTGGGATCTGGCCAAGAATGTCCAGCCGATCTCGACCTCGCTCCTTTCCTTGTCGTAGCCATGGAAGCGCGAAGACCCAATCATCCGTTGAGTTTTGGTATCAATGGCAAGCAAAGCACCACCGGACGCCAAGGCCTCGCGAAAGAATATTTGGAAGCGCCCTTCTTCATGGCGATTCTTGACCGGATGTTGTTCCCAAATGAGCGGATCGGCAGCGATGGCGTAGAGATCATCATAGTCTTCGGGCCGAAGCGGCCTGAGTTCGACGAGGTCGCCCTTCAGAACCGGTTGACAATCAAAGGACACTCTTGGCTCCCTATGCCAACGCGTGGTGGATCACTGCTCGTCGTCCGGCTAAGGCGCCGCTTGAGCCGGGCGCTGTGGCGACGCGATCACGCGGAACAGCGGAGCGCGTCGGCCCCAACGAGCGGATGTTAGGCCGATCCATTTTGTGGCACGTGAGGTTTTCCAACACCACTTGATGAGCGGCACGCCGTCGTGATCTGTGGAGTTCGCGGGACCGTCTTTCGACACATACTCGAACACCAAGTCCGTCCGCCCGTCCGTGATTCGCTGAAGGATGTTGCTATTCATGTGGTTCTTGCCTTTAAGTCGGCCTCTCTAACGGTCCGAATGAGCCGCGCGCCGCGGCGACATGATCGCACAGAACACCGGGCGCGTCGGCTCCATTCGCGTGTCGAACTAAGAATTCCCGCCCCGGCTCTCCGGTGGCGATGGAAGCCGTAGCGCGCTCCTGAGGCATGCGAGCGAGCGACTCGCGCATGGTGCTGTTCTCTGCCCGTACGGCTGCGAGTTCACGTTTGTTCTGGTCCAGACGGTCACTCGTCTCCTTGGCGCGCTGCGCCAGCGTAGCAATTTGAGCTTGCTTGTCGGCGTCATCCCACCCACCCACGACCTGCTGAGCGATTCCAGCAACGAGGGCGCCTCCTAGGCACCAGACGGCCACCACGCCCAGGCGAGTGAGGTGGGAATCTCTGTTCGTCTCTCCAAACAGCACGATGATGGTGCCCGCAGAGCCGAGCACAATGTCAACAATGTTGATGAGTAGCGACACTGCCCCACCTCGATGATTTCACCTCAGGCTTCTTCATGTCCGCCAAACGCCACGCCGCTCAGCCGTGAGCGGCGTTGACGATTGCCTCAATTGAGGTCGAACCTTCACACGCCGTTCGTCGGCTGCAGCGGCTGGTTATTCGCCGCCTTGCGTTGAATCGCTGAAGTCGTCCCATTTCACGCGCCTCGGGGTTTCAGTGCGAGGCCGCCCATGCGCACGGATCTCTGCGTTTATTCTGCGTACGAGGGTCACAGCTTCGGCTTTCGTGAATGGACCGTAGATTGTGTTACCCCGGTCGTGGACGCCCTTTTGTTCTGGCGGAAAAGAATAGGATTGAACGATCTTGCCGTCGACCAGAATGGAGAATTGCCGTTCTCGATCCTTGTCGGCGACTTCTCTGTACTTCTTCGCGCCGGACTTCGTGTGGATCAGCTCAACACTGTAGCGGCCCGGCGTGTTGAGTCCTGCCGAGACCACTTTGGCTGTCTGGAAGTCGGAAGTCGTCAGGAAAGGATGGAGCTCTAGCTCGAGCGACTTGGAGCCATCTCTCCACTGGAAGGTTTCGGAAGGCCCCTGTCCGGGCGACACCTCGAGCCGGTACTCAAGAGTGTCCACACCCGCGCCCGCAGGTCTCGCTTCCAGGGCGATCCAAACTGCAGCTATGGGACCTACAAGCACAACCATCAGCCTCCATGGTGCAACCGGCCGACGGTTTCGGTCGCGAGCGAGGTAAGTGTCCATCGCCAAATTCTCCGAGCGGATAACAGCTGCGGCTCACCCGGGCCGCACACACGACGCGCGGCCGGGTGCAGCCGCGTGTCAGCCAGGATATTGGTACGAGGTGCCCGCTTCAGGGTCTCTGCGCGCACAACCGGACCACGCGCGTGCCTTGCATTCCGAAATCGGCTGTACCGTTGGTGTCTTCGTAACGCACGACACGAAAGCGCTCAAATAACTTTAGCAGCTCGTTCGTGTCGAAGACGACACCGGCACCAATTGACGCGATTTTCGTTGCGTCACGGTGGAAGCCCTCGACGACGACCAAGCCCCCTGGTCTCAGCGCATCGTACAGTCGCGGAACGAGATCGCGGAGACCCACGTAGCTCAAGACGATCAGATCCCACTGCTCCCTGCCAAAATCAAATTGATCGTCGCGCAACACTAGAGCAGTCAGCTTCATGCCAAGTCGTTTCGCCTGCTCTTGCGCCGAGGCGACCGCCTTTTCCGCCGGATCAAACCCCGTGACGACCCAGCCGCGCTGAGCGAGGTAAAGCGCGTTGCGACCTTGCCCCATGCCAACGTCAAGGGCCTTGCCCGGATTGATGCTGCGGGTCATCTCGACGAGGAATGCGTTCGGACTCGTGTTGAACGAGGGGGTGGGCGAGGTCAGGATCCGGTTCCAGAGCTCGATTTCGAGCCGCTGCCCCTGCTCGGTTATCACGCGAATCTGACGTTCGATCTCCGAGGCGCTCAGGCCTTCGTCAGCAAGGATCCCCCGATACTGACCCATCAGATCGGCTTCCCCCGCCGCGGGCGATTGCTTTGTCACCCATGCCCGGTATTTCTGGTAGATCTGGAGCTCGGCTGCCTGCTGGCCAGATTGCGTCTGGGCCAGACCCGGCGGTCCCCACGACAGAAGCGCGAGAAGAATCACGAAACTGACACGCGAAACCCTCATCGCGCACCTCCAATATCAACCGGTCTCGACATGATGTCAGTCTCTTGCACAACGAGTTCACCGCGGTGTTCGAGCGCGACGGCGAGTGGCACATCGCCTATTGCCCAGAGATTCCGGGCGCCAACGGCCAAGGCCGGACGAAGCAAGAGGCCCGCGAAAGCTTGGCTGCGGCAATTGCGTTGATTCTGGCCGACCGCCGGGAAGACGGACTCCGAGCCGTGCCGCCGGACGCTGAACGAGAAACGGTCACTGTCGAATGAAGCGCAGCGCGCTGCTGCAACACTTGCGACGACACGGGTGCGTTCTGAAGCGTGAAGGCGGCTCACACTCCCTCTGGACGAACCCAGCCAACGGCGCGGTTAAGCGGTCCCGCGCCACACCGAGATCGCAAACAACCTCGTCCGCAAGATTTGCCGCGGTCTTGGAATTCCTGAAACAGGTTGAGAGTCTTCCCGACTGTCTAACGGCTCCAAATGAGCCGCGCGCCGCCGCAACATGATCGCCCAAACGCCGGGCGCGACGGCTCCATTTGGTTGGGAGGCTGCCTTCCCGAATGTAGCACGAATGTGCTACCCTGCACCTTGACGAACTTGCAAGAAGTCACATGACCAAAGAAGTGACGCTTCGACAAGCTGGCGGCTCCGTCAGCGCCACGCTTCCGCGAGATATGGCTGACAGACTTCGTCTGGAACCCGGCGACCGCGTGTTGGCCGTCGAAACCGACCGCGGAATTCTGCTGACGCCGTACGCCGAGGAAACCCAGCGTGCGCTGAAGATTGCCGTCAGGGCTGCCAAGAAGTATCGCCATGCCCTTCGCGAACTAGCCAAGTAGTTGTGGCCAGACGCCGCAAGGAACCGCGGTGGTTGAGCCGTGTCGTGGTCGATGCCATTCATGATGATCAGCTTCGGGAGCATGGCGGGTTGCCCGGCGTTCGGGACGAGAACACACTTGAATCGGCCCTGACTCGACCGCAGCAGAAGTGGCGTTACGCCGACGAGATTGACCTCGCGACCTTAGCGGCCGCGTATGCCTTCGGGCTCGTCAAGAACCACCCGTATCGGGATGGGAACAAGCGCATCGGGTTCCTCGCCATGATCACGTTCCTCGGTCTCAATGGCCACGAGTTCCAAGCGACCGATGCCGAAGTCGTCACCGAGATGTTGGCATTTGCCGAGGGGCGTGTATCCGAGGAACAGTTCGCCGATTGGATCCGAATCCATGCTGCCAAGCGAAAGTAAGACCCTGGGTCACAGTCGATCGAGCGGACTTCGAACCCCGAGCGCGCCGCGGTTCAGCACGTGGAGGTACGTTATCGTCGTACTGACGTCCGCATGCCCGAGCAGCTCCTGAACGGTGCGGATGTCATACCCATCCTCCAGCAGGTGAGTCGTAAATGAATGCCTGAGGGAATGAGGACCGACGTGCTTCGCAATGCCTGCGGCACGCACGGCCTCGGCGACGGCCTTTTGCGCGACCGACTCGTGCAGGCGGTACCGCGATGGCGGCCCGAAACGCGGATCGCGACAGATGCGCGCCCCCGGAAACACGAACTGCCAGGGCCATTCACCCGACGCCGCCGAAACTTTCGATCAAGCGCAAACGGCATCACCACTCG
>JACOUA010000286.1 GCA_016178075.1 Acidobacteriota bacterium | reverse complement strand
GAAAGGACTCGCCCCATGAAACGCTGCGGCTGTGTGTTCGCGCTCGTCGCGTTGGCGCTCCTCGTTGCGGCGCCCGCCCGTGCGCAGTTCGACAACGTCGGCACGCTGGACTTCCCCACCTCCGGGTCGCCCGAGGCGCAGAAGCATTTCCTGCGCGCCGTCGCCATCCTGCACAGCTTCGGCTGGAAGCAGGCCATCGAGGAGTTCAAGGCGGCCCAGAAGATCCAACCTGATTTCGCGATGGCGTACTGGGGCGAGACGCTTTGCTACAACCATCCGCTCCAGACCGAGCAGGACGCGGAGAACCCGCGCAAGGTCCTGGCCCGGCTCGGCCCTACGCCCGCCGCGCGGCTCGCCAAGGCGCCGACCGATCGGGAGAAAGGGTTTCTGGGTGCCGTCGAGCAGCTCTGGGGCGAGGGTGACTTCCGCGCCCGCCGCATCCGGTACATGGAAGCGATGCAGAAGCTCTACGCGAAGTACCCCGAGGACGCGGAAGTGGCCACCTTCTACGCCGTCTCGCTGCTGAGCGGCGCGCGCGCGCTCGATGACAACACGTTCCGCCTGGAGATGAAGGCCGGCGCCATCTGCCTCGGTATCTTCGCCAAGAATCCGAATCATCCCGGCGCGCCGCACTACGTGATTCACGCGTTCGACGACCCGATTCACGCGCCGCTGGCGCTCTCCGCCGCGCGGGCGTACGCGAGGATCGCGCCGGCGGTCTCGCACGCGCGCCACATGCCCACGCACATCTTCATCCAGCACGGGATGTGGGACGAGGTCGTGAAACACAACGAATACGCGTTCGAAAACGCCCGCGAGCTCTGGCAGCCCGGCGACAACGTCGGCGACCAGATCCACTCGCTCGACTGGGGCCAGTACGGCTACTTGCAGACGGGCGACTATGCCAGGGCCAGAGGATCGATCGATCTCATCAAGGGGGTTCTCGACAAGAGCAACGCCGCTCGCGCGCGCGGCGCCTACTCCCTCGCCCAGGCCCGCTACATCGTCGAGACGCAGGACTGGAAGGTGATACCGACTTCCGAGGACGCCAGTCCGGAGATGCTGCTGGCGGTCGGGATGAGCGCAGCGAAGACGGGAGATCTCGCCGCGGCGGAGCAGATCGAGACGCGGTTGAAGGGGATCGTCGAGAAGCGCTCGCCAGGCGCAACGACGTCGGCGCATGAAGGGCACGGTCCCGCGCCCAGCGTATCCGAAGCCGCCCGCGGCGCCGCCGTCGCGCACCGCGAGGTGGCCGCGCTCGTTCGGCTCGCCAAGGGGAACAAGGACGAGGCGGTGGCGCTACTGAAGGAGGCGACCCAGATCGAAGAGATGATGCGTCCGCCCAACGGCGCCGCCGATCCGATCAAGCCGTCCCACGAGCTCTTGGGCGAGGTGCTGCTGGATCTCGGCCGGGCCGCGGAGGCCGCGCCGCAGTTCGAAACGTGCCTGCTCCGGATGCCGAACCGCGCGTTGTCGCTGCTCGGCGCCGGCCGCGCGTACGCGAAGAGCGGCGACCGCGCGAAAGCTACTGAGCGCTACCAGAAGCTGATGGAGATCTGGAGGGGGCGGGAGACGCTGTCAGGCTTCAAGGAGGCGCGTCAATTCGTCAGCAGCAGTGACGGGCTCTAGTGCAGTTTTCAGTTCTCAGTAGTCAGTTTTCAGTTCGGATCTCGCCGCAAATAACTGAAAACTGATGACTGATAAACTGAGAACTACGCTACAGCGAAGTGAAAAACGCTGTAGGGAAGGCCCCCAAGAGGCTGTGAAACAACACGTTTTACCACGGAGTCGTCACGAGCTGCGCTCACCCCGTGGCATGAAAATCCATCCCGCCGAATCGTGTCAGCTTTTTGGCGGGGATTTTCTGAGCAGCCCACAGAGACCACGGAGCGAACCCTCTTGTTCTCTGTGTGCTCTGTGAGCTCTGTGGTGATCGTGGGCACTTTCTCAGGCTCTATAGCCCTTCGTTTGCCCACCGCACCGTGAGTCCGACGTCTTTGCCCTTCGGCCCATCGACCGACCCCCGATCGACCGACTGGAGCAGCACGCCGCCATCGTCCGAACGATCCCGACCAACGCTGTAGATCGTGCAGCTTGTGCCCGACAGCCGGTACCGCATCGGGCCGCCGGTGAACGGATCAATTGGGACTTCCGGAACATATCTGGGCACGAGGTCCTCGAGAGCCTGAGGAACATGGCCGGTCGCCTGTCGGTGACGCTCTACCGCGATTGCGGCCAGCCCCGCATGCTGCAGCGCCGTTCCGTACGCAAAGGCCGCGGCCGTGGATTTCGCCGACTCGACGAGAGGCACCAGGGAGCGCTTGGAGGATCGGTCGGGCATTGCAAGAGCGGTCACGCCGTCGATTCTTCCCGGCCACGGCTTCGCGCTGATCCGCTCGATCTCGGCGTACATCTTCAGCGTCTCGGCGGCTTCACGTTGGAACATCGGGCGCAGCGGTGACAGCCACCAGGCGAAGGGCCTCCCCCCCGACAGACCACCGAGCAGCGGAACAGCGACGTCGGTGGCAAACCGAGTTCCTCCGAGGGCCCAGTAGCGGCGCAGGTCGTCATCACCGATTGCCGACGAGAGCTCCCGCTCGATGGCATGGAGCGCATCGGCGTCAATCCGTCCGGACTCGAGCAGGAAGCCGATCTGTGACGTCTGTTCCCACAGGGCGTCATATTTCTGCCTGACGCCGTAGGCGCGTAGGTCGAGCTCGAATAGCGGCACCAGCGCCAGCGACTGGACCATCGCGTCGGCCGCCGCGCCCCACTCTTTCTTCGCCGTGAAGAGCGTCACGTTCGCGGACGCGAGACGCCAGAGCCGATACAGGTCCTGCCCATCCAGTCGGAGAAGTTCCGGCGCCAGGACCCCGGGGCTCATCACGTTGCCGGTGTTCGCCGCGACCAGCAACCGCATTGCGTCGCCATTGCGCGACACCACTTCGCCGAGCTGTCGCTCGAAGATCCCGTTGATCGATCGGGCGGGCGAACTCGCCGCTGCCGCGACATTCAACTCGAGCAGTCGACCGAACCCGGGCGAAATCGACGCCAGGTCGGCCGCGGCTTTGTAGTAGCGGGTCGGGATCGCTTTACGCGCCATGCTGTCGGGCATGGGAATCCCGGCGGCTGTCACCACCGTGGGCTCGTCATTGAATTCGGCGAGCTGAAGCCGCAGCCGCTGCGTCTCGGCCCAGCCCGACAGGTGCAGCCAGAGGAGCGGCAGGAGCAGCAGCAGGATCACGCTGAGGACACGCAGACGCCGGCGAGTTTGAGGCTGATTCATGGCAATGGTCATTATCAGACCGGCCACGCCACCGTTCAATGTCACGACCTGCGCAGAAAGCGCCGTCTCTTCCCAGGTCTGCGATCTGTTTTTAGGGTGGGCCGCGAGAAACCCGGCTTCCTAGCTGACAGCTGAGGGCTGAGAGCTGTTCTCAGTGCGTCATCGCGTAGATGAGCACGTTGATGGCGACGGCGTAGCCTTCCGGTGAGAAGCTATAGAAGAAGAGCGGGTCCTCCCCTTCGCGCTCCCAGGCGTCGCTGATATCGGTGTTGTGCGACATCAGCACCATCAGGCGCCCGTGCGCATCCATGATGCCGCGGAAGTGGACTTCGGCGCTGTCAGAGCCCCGCTCCGAGGTGCCGCCACCGAGCCGCCTCCAGGACTGAATCGAGGGAATCTGCGGAATCCTGCGCACTTCGAAGAGGCTGCGGTAGATCGGCTGCTCGGGACCAATGTCCACGATGGGATAGTCCGCCGACGGGAGGACCTTGCCGATCTCCTCCGTCCAGTGCTGCCAGGCGGCCGTGCCCCAGAAGTCGTCGACCCAGATGAAGCCGCCCTTCAGCAGGTAGGCGCGAAGGCGAACGATCTCTTCGTCCGTCAGCGCCATCGTGCCGACGTCTTCCATCTCCACCCATGGGCACTTGAAGAACAAGTCGTCGGTTATTCGGACGACAACGTGAGCCGGCTGGCCGCTGGCGTCGAAATGTACGCTGGTTTTGGTGAGCTCGGAGAGGCGGATGCTGAAGTTGACGTCGGCGGCCGGATAGTCGGTGGACCAGCCCTGGCCACCGGCCTCCCAGCGGTCGCTCTCGTACATCCCGCGGCAGAAGTTGAACGACCCGTTGAAATCGGCCGGACGCGCGAGCTTCGGAGGGACGCGCCAGCCACGAAACCCCTGGAATCCGCGGTCGAAGGGGAATTGCGCGTGCGCCACCGCGGCCGCGCCCACCAGGGCGAGCCCGAGCGCGGCGGCGAACGACCCTTTCGTCATTTCGGCTTCTTCACGCCCGCGCTCGACTGCGCCTGCGACCGTGACAGCGCCCGATAGTACTCCTCGACGAGATCCCGGAATCCTTCCGGGACTTCGTCCGACTCCGACAGCAGCGGCTGATTGCCGGCGTCTCCCAGTTGGCGTCGCAGCTTGAACTCGAAGCGCTTGAGTCCTTCGAGCACGTAGGTCTGCAGCCGCTGCAGCTCCTCGGCGTCGGCGTAGACTCGCTCGGCGTCCAGTGCGCGGAGCGCTTTCAGAATCGCGTCCAGCTCCGCCGGGCTGACGCCCTCGTCGAGCAGCCGACGACGAAGCGCCTGGGCGTCGCCGCTCCACTCCTGAATCTCGCGCCGGAACTGCCGGATATCTTCGGGCGTGTAGTAGCCGCTCCAGCCCCAGGGGCGCCGTGACCCGTAGCCGCCACCCGGGCCCCACGGGCCAACGGTGTCGCCGTTCCCGCCGCGGCCGTCAGCGGTCCGGCCCCCGGTCTGAGCGCGGTCGCCTGGCTGGCCAGCGCCCTGATTCCCGCCGGATTGTCCCTGCTGGTTCCGGCCCTGGCTTTGAGCCTGGCCCTGCTGACCCTGCCCTTGTTGTCCCCGTCCCTGGGAATCACGGCCCTGCTGATCGCGGCCCTGATTCTGCCCGCGGCCCTGCTGTCCGCGCTCGCGCATGCGTCCGGTCAGCGATTCCATGCCGCGCACGAGGTTGCCGGCGCGCTCCAGCGTGTCGGTCCTGCGGTCGGCCTGGCCCGTAGCGCCGAGCGCCGAGGCCGCCTCGCCCAGCTTCTTCTGCAGCGCCTCGAGCGTCGCGGCGGCATCCTCTTCGAAGGTGCGGGCGTATTCGGGCTGACCACCCTGAAGGAGCTGGCCTGCGTAGCGCATCTTGTCGCGCACCTTGCCGGCCCGCATCGCGTCGGCGCCCTCCTGCAGCTTGCGCGCGGCTTCCTTCTCGTCGCGGCGAAGCTCCAGCGCACTGCGATCGAGCTGCTTCTCGAGGTCGGCGGTCTTCCCCTGGACCGCTTCCTTGCGCTGCATGAGACCCCGGATGCGGTCCTGCCGGGCGGCGCCTGACTCCTGACCCACCCGCGGCACCTCACCGGCAATCTGGCGCTGCTCGCGGGCGAGCTCCTCGGCGCGGCGCTGCGCATCCCGGATATCGCGCTCCGCGCCAGCGGCGCGGTCCCGGCGCAACCGCTCTTCGACATCGCGCAGGCGGCGCGCCGCCGCATTGGCTTCCGCCGCCGCGCCCGCCTGGCCGGCGGCCGCGCGCCGCATCGCATCCGCCGCCTCGCGCATCCGCTGCGCCGCGTCCGCGAGGTCGGGACGCTGCAGCTCGCGCGACAATCGTTCGAGCCGCCGCGCCGATTCCTCCGCCTGATCGGCGAGCTCCCGCTGGTTGGCGCGGGCCGACGCGGAGTTCGCCCCCGCGCGGGCAGCCGCCTGACGCAGGCGCTCCGCTTCCTGCTCCTGACGTCTGGCGAGCTCGCGCAAGCGCTCCATCAGCTCGTCGACCTGCTGATCGCCGGCCTGCTGGCCTGCTCGCTGCAGCGTCTCGTACTGGTTCGCGAGCTTATCGAGCTCGAGCTTGAACAGATCGGCGAGATCCTCGGCGATCGATCCGGGTTGGCCACCGCCTCCACCCCCGCCACCGCCGCCTCGGTTCATCGCGACCTGCAGCTGGTATTCCTCCTCCGCCTGCTGAAGAAAGTTCAGGGCCCGCTGCTCGGGCGGCAGCGCTTCACCCGCCTTCAGCGCCTTCAGCTGCTCCTCGGCGGCGCGCATCTGGGTGGCCGCCTGCGGCAGGACGTCCGCGATCTTCTTGAAGCTCGGGTCCGGCGCGACCAGCCGGCTGTTCATCCGTCCGACGAGCCCCTCGACCTGCTCGCGCAGCCGCGCCTGCGCGAGAGTGATGAGCGTGACGCTCTCGCGGAACTTGGGCGCGGGCGTATGGTCTTTGTCTCTCAGGATGTTGAAGGTCGCCACGACGATCTGCTTCTGCTGCTGCGAGAGCGCGCCCACCTCGCCGCCAGCCCCGCCCATCCCGCCGCCGCCGCCGCCGGCGTTCGACTGCGCGGGCCGGAAGTCTTTCTCGAACGGGCCGACCCGCAGAAAGTACATATCGCTCGTCGCGCTCTTCTGACCCGCGACGGTGTCGTTGTCCGTCGCGCGCGCGAAGTACGAGATCGCATCGCCCGGCTTCACGCGTAGCTCTTCGAGGTAGAGTGTGTGCCCGGCCGTGATCTCCTGCCGCGGCGCGCCGCCTCCTCGGGCTTCGCCGCCCCGAGCTTCGCTCCCGAACAATCGCACCGCCTTCTGAGGCCCGCCGTTCACCGACATCACCAGCTCGAGCGACCGCACGCCGAAGTCATCGTCTGCCCGTGCCTGCAGGAAGACCTCCTGCAGCGGCGTGACGGTGCTGTCGCGTCCCGGCTTGACGATCGCGACCCGCGGGGCTTGATCGTTCAGGATGTCAATGGTGTATTGCGGCGATGCGGCGACGTGCTCGCCGGTTGGCGCATCCAGCTCGACGCGGTAGAACCCAGGCCGATCGACGGTAAAGCTGCCGGTCAGGGTGCCGTCAGGGCTTGATGTCAGAGGGGCGACCGTCGAGTCGTTGATCTTCAACGACCCGCCCTTTGCCGTCATGGTTGGGAGAATCCGCACGCGCATCTCGGTCCCGCGTGGCGCCGCGATGTCTCCAGCATCCTCCGCTTTCCTGGGTTCCAGGCCCGTGTATTTCGGGAACATGTACTCGAGATCGAGGCGCTTCACGTACGGCAGATCGGCGACCTTCAGCGTGAAGACCGGCGAGCTGACGCCGTTCGATTCGACGAAGTACTGGATCGAAGCGGCGAGGTCGATCAGCATCCCTTCGTACTCGCCTGGGCTTTTCGCGGTCATGAGCGGGAGCCGCTCGAGGGTGGCACCCGGCGCCTTTCGATAGAGCAGCTCGACAAGCGGCGACGAGAACCCGACCAGCCGGGCCGCGATCGCCTGATCCGCTCCGCGCGGGATCGTCGCGTTCCCCGGCTGCACCTCGATGCGATAGGGGCTCGAGGCTTCGACGCTGCGGCTGATCACGAGGAGCGCCTTCAGACCGTGTCTGAGATAGGCAGGGCCGAGCGCGACGGCGGCGACGAGCAGGGCGGCGATCGCACCGAGCACCACGCCGAACCGCTGTGTGCTCGAGCGCTCGACACGCTGGCCGTGGTCAATCGAAGCGCTGCGCTCGAGCGCCGACTCGATCAGTTTCCCGATCAACGCGGCGGAATCGGTGGCCGGTGCCGGGGTGGCGCCGCTGGCCTCGACCGCGCTCATGAGGGCCGCGTCGAGCGACGGCTCCCGCTCTTCCAGATAGAGCGCGACCTGCTCGTCGGTCACCCGGCGCAGCAGCGGCCGGACACAGAACACCCAGGCGCTGGTGCCGAAGACGCCCAGCGTCAGCACGCGGAAGATGACGATCGCCGCGGGTCTGAACCGGAAGACCTCCAGCCCCCACGCCGACGCCAGCAGCGTCAGGCCGGCGATCCCGACGACGAAAGCCGCCCCGCGCAACGCGAGCTTCCGGCGCCAGCGGCGACGAACCTGGCCGATCACCGCGATCAGCTCTTCCCGGTTCATGGGTGTGCGGTCACTCAGCATCGCAGGCCCCTAGCCGTGCTTGCACGGCTCGAATCTGTGGGATATGTCGACTGTTCCGTGCAAGCCCGGCTTAGTGCCCCATCTCATAAATACGGCGGCATTCGGCCGACACGGCCGCGCAAGCTAACAACAAAGCGAAGCCTCGTTCTATTGTCGCGCAAAACCGCTGAAACCACTCGCCAAAGCTCGCCACTACGCCGCCGGGATCTCGACGCGCCCGGCCGCCACCGGACGGGACAACCGGTTCGAGACGATGGTGTCCACCGCCAGCAGCGCCAGCCCGATGAGCAAGAGGTGGCGCCACAACGCCTGGCGGCGCTCCTGCTCCTGGGGCGTCAGGCGCTCGGCGGCCTTCTGCGCCGCCACGCGGTCACTCCGGGCCGTGCCAGTGATGGCCGCGATCAGCTCTTCCAGATCGAGCGGCGCCAGATCCGATTCCGACACGTCCACGTTCACCGCCACGACCTGTGGCCCCGCGTCGTGGCCGGTGCGATCGCGAATTTCGTAGAACCCCTGCTCGCCGAGCTCGACGACGCGCGAGCGTTCAGCCGGCGGGAGCGTCGTCTGCTCGCCGGCGGGACGGACCAGCCGTCTGTCGCCGCTCGGCACTTCGAGCACCTGGCCCACGGTCATCCACGCGGTCGGCGCCCGGTACCCGGCCAGATGCGAGACCACCCGATGAACGAACGGCAGGAACACGGGCTTGAGCGGCAGGTCGTTCCAGTCGTTGTCGAACGTGGAGGTCCACAGGAGCACGCGCCCGCTGCCGATCTTTCGCTCCACGAGCGCCGGGGTCCCATCGTCGAAGCGGGCGAGCACCTGCGCGTCGGCGAGCGCCGTCAACGCGTGATAGCGGAAGAACCGCGCGCCGGAAAAATCGCCGCTGCGCGGTGATTTGAACAGCTCGAAGACCGGATGGCTGTAGTCCACGATGCCCAGCGTCGCCCCGCCGCTCGTCAGCCGATCGATCGGAGCCCCGATCTTCCCCGGCAGCAGGGGTGATTCCTCGATCTCGAACCTGCCGCCGCCACCGGCCAGCACGAGGACACCACCGCCATTCTCCACGAACCGCTTCAGGCGATCACCGGCTGCCCCGCGCGGCAGGGCCACGTCCGCCAGGATCAGCGCGCCGCTGTCGTGCGATGCGGCGCGGGCACGAGCGGCCTCCAGATCGAAGGACGTCAGCGCGCCTGCCGAGGCGGTCTGCACATCGAAGCTCGGCGTCGTCCCGATCGCGAGCGCGCGAGTCAGATACAGGTTCGCCTGGCGTGAAGCCCCGTCGGACCCGAACACCCAGACACGCACCGGCTCGCCCGGCGACAACGTGAAATGGAACACGTCGTCGCGGGCGAGCGCATCCGCGGGCAAGCGGACCGTGCCGCGCGTCTGGGCGCGCTCCAGCGTCATCGGGGCGAAGGTAACGGCCGAGGATGTGCCCGCGCGAATGCTCACGCGCTGCTTCTGCGCTTCGTGACCGTCGATCTCGAGCGCCGCGTCGAGATCGCGGTCCTTGTCGCTCTGGTTGGCGATCGCCGCCGTGATCGTCGCCCGCTCGCGGCCGGCAAAGGGCGCGCGCTGAACGCTGACGCCCGTGACCGCCGCATTCGAGGTCGCGCCATCGCCAATCCGTACCGGCGTCAGCTTCACGCCGTCCGGCAGCCGCAAATCGTCGGTCCGCTCCCATCCTGCCTTCTGAAAATCCGAGATCAAGACGACCTCGCGGCGGGGAGCCTGGGATTCCTTCAGAATCGTCTGGGCGAGCTTGAGCGCCGGCGGGTAGCGCGTGACCTCTGCCGAGAGGTGCGCCGTCTCCACGCCGGCTCGCAGCGTGCCTCCCTCGCCCGTCGAGCGCACGACGAGATCTGCGCCGCGCCCGAAGAGCACCAGCGACGCCCGATCCTGCTGGCCGAGCGTCCCGATCGCGTCTCGCGCTGCCGCCCGGGCCTTGTCCCACCGGTCGCCGAAACCCATGCTGTACGACCGGTCGAGCAGAATCACGACCTCGCGCGCCCCGCCGCCCGCCTCGAGAGCCAGAACGGGGCGTCGGAGAAACGGCCGGGCGAAGGCCATGATGATGAGCGCGATCGCCACCGCCCGCACGAGCAGCAGCCACCAGTGATGAATCCGCCGCCGGCGGACCGATTTGTACGGAATCTTTCGGACGAACATCAGCGACGGGAAGGCGACGGTGTGCTTGCGCTCGCGTTGCACCAGGTGAATGAGGACCGGAATCGCGAGGGCTCCGAGGCCGAGCAGCCAGAGCGGGGCCATGAAGGACATCATCGCACCCGGCTCAGACGCTCTCGCGCCCCGAGGTAGCTGAACAGCGCATGGTCAAGCGGCCTGCTGGTGTCGAAGAGCGCGTAGTCGACGCGATGCTCCGAGAACTTCGCGGTCAGGCTCGCGATGTGCTGTTGGACGAGCTGCCGGTACTCGGCGCGAAGCGTCTGCGGCACGACCGGCATCCGATCCCCGCTCTCCAGATCCTCGAACGCGCACGGCTCGTCGAATGGAAACTCGAGCTCCGCCGGATCGAGCACGTGGAACACGATCAGATCGTTGCCGCGGAACCGCAGCGGCTTGACCGCATCCAGCACCGCCTCGGGCTCTTCGTAGAGGTCGGAAATCAGCACGAGGATCCCGCGCCGCCCGAAGTGCTCGGCGAGTTTCCGAAGGGGCGCCACTAGGTGGCCGGGCCGACCCGCCGTGGCGCGATCGAGTGCGTGCAGCACGACCTCGAAATGCTTCGCCGAGACCGGGACGCGATCGACGACGTCCGAGTCGAACGTGACCAGGCCCACGCGATCGCGTTGCCGGTGCGCCAGATAGGTCAAGCACGCAGCCAGGAACTTCGCGTACTCGAGCTTGGACAAGCCCTTGGTCGCGAAGTCCATCGACCGTGACACGTCGAGGAGCACCGAGAAGTTCGTGTTCGTGTCGGCCTCGAACTGCTTGACGTAATACCGATCCGTGCGCGCGAAGAGCTTCCAGTCGACGCGCCGGATGTCGTCGCCAGGCGTGTAGCCGCGATGCTCGGCGAAATCCAGCGACACGCCCAGGTAGGGGGCCCGGTGCAGGCCGTTGATGAAGCCGTCCACGACCGTGCGGGCCAGCAGCTCCAGGCTCCCGACTTTCGCCAGCACGCGCGGATCGACGAACCGCGCGCCGGGCACCGGATTGTGGCGTTCGGTGGGTTCCATTGCTATTTCAGTGGTCAGTAGCCAGTGGCCAGCGGCAAGTCTGGCGAGGTCTCACTGGCAACTGGCCACCGGTAACTGACCACTATGCTCACATCCCCGACCGCGGCGTCGGCACCGCGTCCAGCAACTGATCGATCAGATAGTCGGTCGTGATCCCTTCGGACTCGGCGTGGAAGTTCATGAGCACCCGGTGTCGGAGCACCGGATGCGCCAGCGCCCGGATGTCCTCGAAGCTCACGTGGTACCGGCCGTTGGTGAGCGCCCGCGCCTTGCCACCCAGAATCAAGTACTGCGCCGCCCGAACGCTTGCGCCGTACGCGACCCATTTCCGAATGAACTCCGGCGCGCCTTTCAGCTTCGGCCGCGACGTCCGGACGAGCGTCAGCGCGTACCGCATGACCGGCTCGGCGACCGGCACTTTTCGCACGAGGCGCTGAAACGCGACCAGATCCGGTCCGGTGACGGTGCGATCGAACCGCGGTTCCTGAATCGCCGTTGTCGTCCGCACGACGTCGAACTCCTCGCTCTCGGGCGGGTGATCGATGATGATGTGAAACATGAACCGGTCGAGCTGCGCTTCCGGCAGTGGATAAGTCCCTTCGAGCTCGATCGGGTTCTGCGTGGCGAAGACGTAGAACGGCTCCTCGAGCTCGTAGGTCCGGCCCTGAATCGTGACGCGATGCTCCTGCATCGCCTCGAGCAGCGCGCTCTGGGTCTTGGGCGGCGTCCGGTTGATCTCGTCGGCCAGGAGGATGTTGGTGAAGATCGGCCCGGGCGAGAACACCATCTGGCGTTTTCCGGTCGACGTGTCCTCCTGAATGATGTCGGTGCCGGTGATGTCGGACGGCATCAGGTCGGGCGTGAACTGGATGCGGGCGAACTTCAGGTGCACCACCCGCGCCAGTGTGTGAATGATGAGCGTCTTCGCCAGACCCGGCACCCCGACGATGAGGCTGTTGCCGCCGACGAACAGCGTGAGCAGCACCTCTCCGATCACGTCTTCCTGACCGATGATGAGCTTCCGCAACTCCCTCACAATCTGGTCGCGGCCCTCCTTCATCCGATCCGCCAGCGCGACATCGTCCGCCGACTCGAGATTCACGGTCCCGACTGCAGCGTTGTCCACCAGTTCCACGGGTCCACCTCAGATGAATTTGTTGATTTGTTGATCTGTTGATTTGTTGATTTGTCGAGTGATCCGCCGCACCAACACATCAACAAATCAATAAATCAACAAATCAACAGATTCTTAATGGGTCATCGCGTAGACGACGTAGTTGATCCCGAACTTGTACGCCTCGTTCGAGAGGTCCACCGGCACCATGCCGGTATCGGAGAACTCCCAGTACTCCCCGATGTCGTTGTTATAGTTGACGATCATCATCAGGCGTTTGGCGGGATCGTTGTCCTCGAACACGCCGTAGAAGATCGCCCGTCCCCGGTCGTACATCTGGGTGAACTCGAGCGAGTTGATCTCGAAGAACGAATGGAAGATCGGGTGCGCCGCGTCGAGCTCGACGAGGCGGGCCTCGGGCAGCACGCGCTTGAGCTGCGCCGCGAAGTTCTCGAGGTCGTAGCCCCGAAAGTCGTCGAAGATGAGAAACCCGCCCTTCTGTAAATAGACACGCAGGCCCTGAATCTCCTCCTCGCTCGCGGTCCAGTAGCCCGGCTCGCTCATGTAAGCGAACGGGTAACGGCCGAGCTCGGGGTCGTCGGTCGCGAAGATATTGCCCCCGTCCATGTAGGGCTCGATGTAGCTGACCTCCTTCAGGATCTTCGCGAGGTTCCGCTCGGCGCGCGGGTAATCGTGCGCCCACGGCGGCTCGCGCCGAAAGCCCCGCCCGGCAGCCCCATATCGCAGCCGCGCGAACGTGAACCGCCCATCGTAGGTCGCATTCCCGCGCTCGACGAACTCGGACACGCGTCCG
>JACOUA010000285.1 GCA_016178075.1 Acidobacteriota bacterium | reverse complement strand
TCGCCGAGCGGGCGCGCGGGGCGTGGTCTCCCCCCGACGGAGGCGCCGGACCGCGCGCAGCTGCGCGTCCAGTGAGGCTTCAAACACGGTGAGCAGCGTCTCCTTGAGATCATCGGGCATCGCCTGGCTCCTGGGTGTGCACGGCCCAGGGTGCCATATCACCTGTCGGTCTGTCAATATTTATTATGACCGACCGACGTAAAATGTAGAAACTCCAGAGGCGCGCTGTGCGCGCCTAGGACCGCTCTACGGCAACGAGAACAAAATTCTCGTCAGGCGCCGTATAGCGGTACAACCGCGCCTGTCTGCACCAGTGCCGCTCGCCGTTGTCGTTTTTCGCGGGCCATTGGCGTGAGGGGCGGGGCGGCGCGCTCGCCTTGGGTGCGCACCACGGGCTGTACTGCGTCGGCTGCTGCTGGGGATTGATGACGATTCAGCTCAGTCTCGGCGTGATGAGCCTGCCTCTCATGGTTGCGGTCGCGATCGTGATCCTCCTCGAGAAAGTGTGGCGCCTCGGCCTCGTGGTGGCGAACGCAAGTGGAGCCGTTGCGATCGCAGCAGGCGCCTATCTCATGCTGAAGAATCTTCCGTTCTGATCCCCGCGCGGACTAGAGGGCCTTCCGGCGGGCGGCCGCGATCCAGACTATCGGGGCCCGGTAGGGGATCGGACAATCCGAACGCCGAAGACGGGCGCGGTTTCACTGCCGGTCATCGCCTGAAACCGCACGGTCACTTTCTGTTTGCCCCGAGCGATCTCGGCCGGAATCCGATACTCGACATCGAAGAACCGCGACTCGCTGCTTTCCGGGAGGGTCTGCTCGCCGACACGCTGACCGTCGACGAGGATCTCGAAGCTCCGCGCGCGCCGCGTGTCGCTGTGGTAGGTCACGACCAGCGCCAGCGGCTGCGCCGGATCGACCGCGACGTCGTACGAGAACCATTTGCCGGCGCGCCGGCCCGGGCGTCCGTCCGGGCGAACGAGTGACGTCTCTTCGCCCTGTTGGTTGGCGTCACGCTCGGCCTGCTGATCGACAGGCGCCACGAACGCCACGGTCGCCTGTGCCAGCTTGCGCTGCCGCTCGCGCTCGGCGGCAACCTCGGCGACCCGCGCCTCGTGCTCCGCGGGTGTGAAGACATCCCAATAGGCGGAGTACGTGCGCCGATGCAGTCGGTAGAACGGGACGAATTCCACGTCGCGGTCGTGCCCGACGCCATCGCTCCTGAACGTTCCGGGGTTGCCGGTCACCGGCTTCAGCCAGTCGGACACGGGCCGCAGACCGGCGACCAGCGCGGGCGACCCCTGTTGCGGAGGACGCGGTCCCGATCCGCGTTGCGGTTCCGGGCCAAGATCGCCGGCGAGCACCAGCGGCCCCCACATGATCGCGGCCCGCCGCCGGTTGTCCGGCATCAGGTCGAGTCGCAGCGCTTTCGGCAGCGTCACGTGAACGACATCGCCGGTCTTCCAGGTGCGCGTGAGCTCGACGTACGACCCGGGCTTGGGCAGCTCCTTCAGCGCCGTTCCGTTGACGTCGACGACGAACCCGGCGGCGGCCCAGGATGGCCTGCGCAGCGCGAGCGTGAAGGCCTTCGACGCGCGCGCCGTCAGCTTGAGCGCGGCCGAGTCGCCTTCGGGGAACGTCGTGTCCATCTGGAGCTGCAGGCCTGCCGCTTCCCAGGTCGCCGCCGAGGGCGCATACAGATTCACCCACAGCCGATCGCCGGACTCGTAGTAGATCCCGTCTCCGTGCAGCGCATGACTCTCCATGCCGGAGCCGACACAGCACGTGAAGCTGCGCGACATGTCCTGGTACTCGCGCTGCACGCCGCGGCCGACCGGCACCATGTAGCACATGCTGCCGGTGGCATCGATGGAGCCGAGGATGTGGTTGAAGAGCGCCCGCTCCTGGAACTCGGCGTACTTGACGTCGGGCTGGAGTGCGAACAGCCGGCGCGTCAGCTTGAGCATGTTGTAGACGTTGCACGATTCGGATGTGCGGCCGTCGACGATGTGGCTCAGCATGTCGGGCTCTCGAAAGTACTCGTCCTTGCCGTGCCCGCCGGTCGCGAACGTGTGGTGGCCGACGACACGGTCCCAGAAGAAGCTGGCGGCGGCTCCGTCTGCCCGATCGCCGGTATAGCCGTACCGCGCGGCCAATCCGAGGATCTTGGGCACCTGGGTGTTGCCGTGGAGTCCCGCGAGGCGATCTTCGCCGCGCGCGAGCGGCTCGATGACCGCGCGGTGGTCGAACTTGTGCGAGAGCGCCAGCCAACGCCGATCGCCCGTGTCGGCGTACAGATCGGCGAGCACCTCGTTCATGCCGCCGAATTCGGTGCTGAGCATCTGCTGAAGCTGAGCGTCGCTCAGCCCGGACAGGATCCCCTCCGCCCACGTTGCGAACTTGATTTCGATGTCGAGCGCCGCGCCGTTGCGGGTGTGCCGGTAGTGATGACCGGCGATGTGCCCTGTGAGGTTTCGGCCGTCGCCATCCCGGCTGCCGTACGGCTGCGCCTTCGGATTGAGCCCGGCACGCTGACGGTAGTAGGCGAGCATGCGATCGGGGTCCAGCTCGAGGAGGTACTTCGCATCGAGATCCTGCGCGTGCTCGAGCGGTCCACCCGTGAGCCGCACCGCCGTGAGCGGCAGCGGACGCGCGAGGTCGGCGACAGCGTTCGTGATGCGTTCGGCGCGCTGTGGGACGGCGCCGGCGACGGCAATGAGCGCCGCCGCCGCGACGATGATGGACAGGTACCGGCTTCTCGAAGTGTGCGGCATCGGCAAGCCCCCGTGAACGTTCACGATATAATACGCCATGGTCCACACCGGATCCGCCTCGGTCGCGAGCCTCGCCGCGGCGCTGGCGCTCGCCGCGCTCACCACCGCCCCGGCCCGGCCGCAGTCTTCACTTGCGCCGGCTGACGCCTCGCCCGCCCGCGACTATCCCGTCCAGCCGGTGCCGTTTACCTCCGTACACCTCACCGACGGGTTCTGGGCACCGCGAATCGAGACGAACCGCACCGAGACGATTCCGTTTGCATTTCAGCAGTGCGAGCTCACGGGGCGCGTCGACAATTTCATTCGCGCGGCCACGGCGCTTCGGGGCGAGCCGCTCGAGAACACCAAGCCGCCGGGCTACCCGTTCGACGACACGGATCTCTACAAGGTGATCGAAGGCGCGTCCTACACGCTGAGCGTCCGGCCCGATCCCGCGCTCGACGCCTACGTCGACAGCCTGATCGACAAGATCGCTGCGGCGCAGGAAAAGGACGGCTACCTGTACACGACCAGGACCATCAACCCGCAGAATCCACACCCGTGGGCGGGGAAGGAGCGCTGGGAGCTCGAGCGAGACGACAGCCACGAGCTGTACAACCTCGGCCACCTCTATGAAGCGGCCGCCGCGCACTTCCAAGCCACGGGCAAGCGCACGCTGCTCGAGATCGCGCTCAAGAGCGCGAATCTCCTGGTCGAGACCTTCGGTCCCGGCAAGAAGTCGATTTGGCCGGGCCATCAGATTACCGAGATGGGGCTGGCCAAGCTCTATCGCGTCACCGGCGACGAGCGCTACCTGTCGCTGGCCAAGTTCATGCTCGATGAACGCGGGCCGAAGCCAGGCGAAAAGACCAACCCGCGCGGCCTCTCTTACAACCAGGCGCAGCAGCGCGTCGTCGACCAGACGGAACCCGTTGGACATGCGGTGCGCGCAACCTACATGTATTCGGGCATGGCGGACGTCGCGGCGCTGACCGGCGATGCCGCGTACGTGAAAGCGATTGACACGATCTGGGAGAACGCGGTCGGCAAGAAGCTCTATATCACCGGAGGCATCGGCGCCTCGGGGTCCGGTGAGGCGTTCGGACGCCACTACGAGCTGCCGAACATGACGGCGTACAACGAAACCTGCGCGTCGGTCGGCATGGACTATTGGAACCATCGCCTGTTCCTGCTGCACGGCGACGCGAAGTACATCGATGTCATGGAGCGCACCCTCTACAACGGCCTCATCTCGGGCGTGTCGCTCGACGGCACACGATTCTTCTATCCGAACCCGCTCGAATCGAACGGTCAGCACGAGCGGAGCCCCTGGTTCGGCGTGGCCTGTTGCCCGGGCAACATCACGCGTTTCCTGGCCTCCGTGCCGGGCTACGTGTATGCGCGGCAAGGCGACACCGTCTACGTCAACCTGTTTGCCGGCGGAAACGCGGACATCGACACAGGCCGGAATCAGCGCGTGAAGCTCCTGCAGGACACGCGCTACCCCTGGGACGGCACGGTGAGAATCACCGTGTCGCCGGATCGCCTTCGGACGTTCGCGATCAAGCTGCGCATTCCGGGCTGGGCGCGCGGCGAGGCGGCGCCGAGCGACCTCTATCGCTTTGCCGACGCCGCGGACACGCCCGTGGGTCTCCAGGTCAACGGCCAGCCGGTCGCGCTCGTGCTCGAGAAGGGCTATGCTACCCTCACCCGCGCCTGGAAGGCGGGCGACGTAATCCAGCTCGCGCTGCCGATGCCGGTGCGCCGCCTCGTCGCGCACCAGAAGGTCGAAGCCGACCGCGGCCGCGTCGCGCTTCAGCGCGGCCCGATTGTCTACGCAGCCGAGTGGCCGGACAACCCGAACGGGAAGGTCCGCAACATTGTCCTCGCCGCCGACGCGAAGCTGACCAGCGAGTTCCGCCCCAATCTGCTCAAGGGCGTCCAGGTCATTCGGGGCCGTTCGCACGGTCTCGCGTATGACGTGAAGGGCAACGTCACGAGGACCGAGCAGGATTTCCTGGCGATCCCGTACGCGACGTGGGCGAACCGCGGCCGCGGGCAGATGGTCGTCTGGATCGCGACCACTGACGCGGTCGCCAGGCCGACGCCGTGGCCGACCGCCGCCACGACCGCGACGGTCACCACGTCGCCAGCGCGCCGGAATCCCCGATCGATCAATGACGGTGACGATCCGACGTCGTCGGCCGACCCGGCGTCGTACTTCGACTGGTGGCCGCGTCGCGGCTCGGTCGAATGGGCGGACTACGCGTTCGCGAAACCGTCCACGGTGTCCGAGGTGGAAATGTACTGGTTCGACGATACGGGACGAGGGCAGGTGAGGGTGCCGGCGTCGTGGCGCCTGTTGTACCGCGACGGTGACGCGTGGAAGCCCGTGACGACGACCGATACGTACGGCGTCGACACAGACCGCTATAACAAGGTGGTCTTCTCGCCGGTGACGACCAGCGGTCTGCGGGTCGAGGTGACGATGCAGCCCCAGTGGTCGGCCGGAATCCAGGAGTGGAAGGTGAGATGAACTCGCCGCCTCACCCCTGCCGCGGGCGGTTGACGCCTTCCTCGTCCACGGGCAGGCGCTCCAGGAACAGATTCAGATTCGACCGCATGACGACGTGCGGCGCCACGGCAATGCGCGGTGGCGGGCAGGTGCCATCGAGCAGATATTGATAGAGCGCCAGCAGCGCGAGTCGCCCTTGCGTGAGCGGCCGCTGATAGAGCGTCGCCGCCACCTTCCCCGCTCGAATCCAGCCGACCAACTCCGGAAAGAGGTCCGTCGTGACGATGGTGAGATTCTGCAGCCGTCCCGCTTGTTCGGCGGCTTGCAGCACGGGCAGCGAATTCACCGTGCTGACGTAAATGCCCTTCAGATCGCGATGCGCCCTGAGCAGCTTCAGGGCGCGGCGGTAGCCTTCTCGCGGGTCGTCGTGGGCTTCGACGACGGGCCCGAGATGGATCGGGCCGCGGCTGGCGTCGAGGCTGCCCTCGAAGCCGCGCAGCTTTTCGGCGTGGTCGTGCGTGCCGAGCCAGCCGGTGAAAAACGCGACGCGTCCGCCCGAAGGCAGGTATCGCGAGAGCAGTTCGCCCGCGACGGCGCCGACCGTGAAGGGGTCGGCGGACACCGCCGTCAGCCGCTGCGTGTCCGGCGCGTCGGTGACGACGCAAATGACGGGGATGTCGCGGCGGGCGGCCTTGCGGATACACGAGCGAAGCTTGGCCGGATTCCCCGGGGCGATGATGAGGCCATTGGTGCCGTCGCGCAGCGCCTGCTCGAAGAGCGGCGTGTCGCCTTCGCCGAGCCGCGGGTAGCTGCGGAAGTCGACCTGGAGTGCGGGCGCGAACGGCGCCGCCGCGTCGCGGATGCCGTCGCGCAGCGAATCCCAGAAGAGCGCGATTTCCTGCGGCAGGTGCACCGAGATGCGCAGGTGCTTTCGCGACTTCAGGTAGCGTGCCGCGAGGTTGGGCCGGTACCCGAGCGATTCGGCCATCCGCAGCACGCGGGCGCGCGTCATCGGATTGATGCCGGGCTTCGCGTGCAGCGCCCGATCGACCGTGCCGGTGGACACGCCCAGGGCTTTGGCAATGTCCTTGATGCCGGCCGGACGCCCGGGCGGTGCGGTGAGCTGGCGCGAGTCCGTGGACATCGTGGCGTGAGGCCCTTAGGATCTTACCTCTGCCTCTCGACGCCGCACGATCTTGTCGCACGGACTCTCGACCCGTGACGCCGGGTTCGTGAGCGTCGATTTGCCGTGGGATCCAGCGTTGTGAGCCGCACCTACGCCATCGGCGTCGACTACGGCACGAACTCGGTCCGTGCGATTGTCGCCGACTGCGCCGACGGTCGGATCGTCGGCGGCCGGGTGTTCGAGTACCCGTCGGGTGAGCAGGGCATTCTGCTCGATCCGCGCGATCCGCACCTGGCACGACAGAACCCTGCCGACTACGTAGAGGGGCTGCGCGTATCGGTGAGAGGCGCCTTGGACGCGGCCGACCGTGAGCGGGAATTCTCACGCGAGCGCGTCGTGGGCATCGGGGTCGACACCACGGGATCGACGCCGCTGCCGGTGGACGAGCGGAACCGGCCGCTCGCGCTCGATGCCCGCTGGCGACACCAGCTTGCCGCTCACGCCTGGCTGTGGAAGGACCACACATCCGCCCCAGAGGCGGCCGCGATCACCACGACCGCGGCGAGGCACGCGCCACACCTGCTGCGACCCATCGGCGGCACGTACTCGTCGGAGTGGTTCTGGGCGAAGATCTGGCATTGCCTCAACATTGCGCCGGATGTCTTCGATGCGGCGGCCAGTTGGGTCGAGCTTGCAGACTTCGTCCCGGCAGTGCTGTCAGGCATCGAATCACCGCGCGACATGCGGCGGTGTATCTGCGCCGCCGGTCACAAAGCGCTGTATGCGGAATCGTGGGGAGGTCTGCCGCCGGCCGACTTCCTGGCGCGGCTCCACCCGATGCTGGCCGGGCTGCGCGAACGATTGTACGACCGCGCATATCCACCGGATCGCCCGGCCGGCCGGCTGACCGACCAGTGGGCCACCGCCTTTGGCCTTCGCCCGGGCATTCCTGTGGCGATGGGCGGGTTCGATGCGCATTACGGTGCCGTCGGGGCTGGCGTGCGCCCCGGCACGCTCGTGAAGATCATCGGCACGTCGACGTGCGACTGCGCGGTGGCGCCTGTCCGCGACCGGATGCCCGAGGTCCACGGCATCTGCGGCATCGTCGACGGATCGATCATGCCGGGCTTCTACGGCATCGAGGCGGGCCAGTCCGCGGTCGGCGACCTGCTCAGATGGTGGGTCGAGGACGTCTGCGAGGGTGACGAGGCGCTGCACGCGAGGCTGACCGCGGAAGCCGCACGCCCGCAGCCGGGTGCAACGGGTCTGGTGGCGCTCGACTGGAACAACGGCAATCGGACGATCCTGGTCGATCCGCGCCTCACCGGCCTTATCATCGGCCAGACGCTTCACACGACGCGGGCGGAAGTGTATCGCGCGCTCATCGAAGCGACGGCGTTCGGGGCGCGCGCGATCGTCGAGCGACTGCAGGAACACGGGGTGCCGATCGATCGCGTCGTCTGTTGCGGCGGCATCGCTGAAAAGAACCCGCTGTTCATGCAAATCTATGCGGACGTCCTGGGCCACCCGATGCACGTCGCCGGGTCGCCCCAGACGCCGGCGCTCGGTGCCGCGATCTCGGCGGCGGTGGCAGCCGGCGCGGCCTCGGGCGGCTACGATCGGTTCGAGGACGCGCAAGACCGCATGACTTCGCTCAGGCCGGGCGCGTGTGTTCCGGATCCCGCGCGGCACGCGGTCTACGACGAGCTCTACGACGTGTATCGCGAACTGCACGACACGTTCGGCGGGGTCGCGGGCGGCCGGTCCGATCTCGGGACCGTCATGAAGCGGCTGCTCACGCTCCGCGACCGGGTCGTCGCGGGGATGGCCTCGAGCGGCGCGGAAGTGGCAGGCGCATGATCGCCGCGGAGCTGCGCGAGCTCGTGTGTCGCGCGAACCGGCTGCTTGCGGAAACCGGGCTGGTGCGCGGCACGTTCGGCAACGTGTCCGGTGTCGATTACGACGCCGGCGTGTGCGTGATCAAGCCGAGCGGCGTGGCGTACGCGGAGCTGACGACCGCATGCATGGTCCCGGTCTCGCTCGCGACGGGCGCCGTCCTCGAGTCGACGCTCCGACCTTCGTCCGACACACCGACCCATCTCGAGCTGTATCGGGCCTTTCGGTGCGGCGGCATCGTTCATACGCATTCCGAAGCGGCGACCGTGCTCGCGCAGGCGCGGACGCCGCTGCGTTGCATGGGGACCACGCACGCCGACTATTTCCGCGGGGACGTACCGGTGACGCGCCCGTTGCGACGACCCGAAGTCACCCACGAGTACGAGCGGAACACGGGCCTGGTCATCGTCGAGACGTTTCGCGCGGCCGCCCTCTCGGCCGACGAAGTGTCGGCCGTGCTCGTCGCCAATCACGGTCCGTTCGTCTGGGGCGTCGATCCGTTCGATGCGATCGAACGTGCGCAGGTTCTGGAGTTCCTGGCGCGCATGGACCTCGCACAACGGACGATTGCTCCGGACGCACCGCGGCCCGACGAGTGGCTCGTCGACAAGCACTATTTCCGCAAGCACGGCGCCGCCGCCTACTACGGGCAGAAACGTTAGTTCCTCGATGCCCGGACTCGAGTTTCGAGACCTTCACAAGTCGTTTGGTGCGGTGCGCGCGCTCGGTGGCGTGAGCTTTGCCGTCCGCGAGGGAGAGACCCACGCCTGCGTCGGCGAGAATGGAGCCGGCAAATCGACGCTGCTCAAGATTCTCGCGGGCATCCTGCGCCCCGATCGGGGCGAGATCGTCTGGCACGGCGAGTCGCTTCGCGTCGGCAGCCCTCGTGAGGCGCTGGCGGCGGGCATCGGCATGGTCTATCAGGAGCGGCTGTTCTTCCCGAATCTCTCGGTGGCCGCGAACATCTTCGCCGGCCACGAGATCGTCGATCGGGTCGGCCGGCTCGACGAGCGCGCCATGCGGACGCGCGCGGCCGCGCTGCTCGACCAGCTTCACGTGCCCGTTTCACCGGACCTCCGGATGGAGCACGTGTCGCCGGCCCACATTCAACTCGTGCAGGTGGCCCGCGCGCTGGCGTTCGACTGCCACGTGCTCGTTCTGGACGAGCCGACCGACGCGCTGACCGACGCCGAGGCGGCGCACCTGTTCGACGTGCTGGCCCGATTGAAAGCACGCGGCGTAACGATTCTGTTCGTCTCGCACCGCCTGCCGGAGGTGTTCCGACTGTGCGACCGCATCACCGTGCTGCGCGACGGCCAGTACGTCGCCACCTTCGATCGCCCTGACGCCACGGTCGATCAAGTGGTGCGCGCCATGGTCGGCCGCGAGCCGCCGGATCGCATCCCGCGCGATCGGCTGGCCGCGGCGGCGGGGCCGGCCATCTCGGTTCGTGGACTCGTGCGGCGGCCGCGGGTGGGCGGCGTGTCGTTCGACGTGATGGCGGGCGAGATCGTCGGCCTGTTCGGGTTGGTCGGATCCGGCCGCACGGAGCTGCTCGAAGCCATGTTCGGACTCGCGCGGCGCGATGCGGGGTCCATCTCCGTACACGGGCAGCCGATCCCGCCGGGCGCGCCCGCCGCCGCGATCCGAGCGGGCGTCGCGCTCGTGCCCGAAGAGCGCCAGCGGCAGGGACTGTTCCGCAATCTCAGCCTCGTCGACAACCTCGCGTTGCCGAGGGCGGCGCTCGTCCTGCGCCGGTCCATCCATGAGCGTGAGGAAGGCGACCGCGCGGCGGCGCAAATGGCCGCGCTCTCCATCAAGGCGCCGAGCCTGGACGCCACGCCCGATCGGTTGAGCGGCGGCAACCAGCAGAAGGTCGTCGTCGCCAAATGGCTCGGGATCGCGCCTCGCGTGCTGCTGCTCGACGAGCCCACCAAGGGCGTCGACGTCGGCGCGAAGTACGAGATTCACAACATCATCCGGCGCGAAGCGGCGCGAGGGATGGCATGCCTCATGGCGTCGAGCGACCTGCCGGAGGTGCTGGCGCTCGCCGATCGGATTCTGGTCATGCGCGACGGACGCCTGCGTGGAGAGCTGGCCGGGAGAGACGCCGACGAGGCGCAGGTGATGCGCCTGGCGGCCGCGCGTCCGGAGGGGGGCTGCTAAGCATGACGCGGCTCTGGCACGCGCGCGAGCTCAGCACGGTGGCGATTCTCGTCCTCGAAGTGATCGTCTTCGCCTGGTACCTGTGGCCAGAGTCCGGACGCGGGCATCCATTCATTAATGCGCCCAACGCGCTGCTCATCCTGAAGTACTCGTCGATCTACGGGATCGCCGCGATCGGCGCGGCGATTGTGATCATCTCGGGAGGGATCGACCTCGCGCCCGGCGCGGTCATCGCGCTGACGAGCGTCGTCATCGGGTACTTGTTCGTCGACGGCGGCTGGCCGCTCGTGCCGAGCGCCATGGCGGGTCTGGTGGTCGGTGTGGCGACCGGCCTTGTTTCCTCATGGCTGATCGTCCGCGTGGGCCTTCCGCCCTTCATTGCCACGCTTGGTGTGATGGGGATCGCGCGCGGCATCGCCTTCATCATCACCGAAGCACGGTACTACGATCTGTCGCGGACGATTCCGCCGGGCTCGCGACTCCTCGGCGTGCCCCTCGACTGGATCGCGCCGCTCGTGATGATTGGCGCGGCGCTCGTCTTCCAGTTGCTGATGAAGCGCTTTCAATGGGGCCGCGCGGTCTTCGCGATCGGCGGCAACGAAACGGCGGCGGTGTTCACCGGGATCGCCGTCGGACGCGTCAAGACGTCGGTCTACCTGGTCGCCGGGCTGCTGGCCTCGGTGTCAGGCATCGTGCTGGCGGTGGCGCAGGGGCAGGGGAAGGCCGACCTTGCGACAGGCTACGAGCTCGACATCATCGCGTCGGCCGTCGTGGGCGGCGCCAGCCTGGCGGGAGGACGGGGGTCGGTCGTGGGCGCGGTGCTCGGCGCGCTGATCTTTGGCGTGCTGCGCAACGCGCTTCCTCAGATTCCGGGCGCGACGTTTTACGATCGGTTGATTGTCGGGGTCGTCGTCATCGTGATCGTCGTGCTGGATCAGATTCTCGTGCGACACGAGCGATAACTGAAAGACTTTTCATGCCACGGAGTGAGCCCCGCTCATGACGACTCCGTCCGTGGTAAAACGTGGGTTCCTCGTCGGAAGCTCGGGAGGGTGAATGGAGGTGTCATGAAGCGAATCGGCGCACTGGCGATCGTCGCCATCCTGATAGCGGCCTCCGGATGTGGGCGCGAAGCCGCGGGGCCGCGCAAACTTCGCCTGGCGGTGATTCCCAAGGCCCTCGACATTCCGGTCTTCAACTACGCCAAGATCGGTGCCGAGCGAGCGGCGGCCGAGCTCGGCCACGTGGAGATCATCTGGCGCGGTCCCGAACGGGCCGACGAGCTGCGGCAAAAAGAGATCGTCGAGTCGTTCATCACGCAACGCGTCGACGGGATCGCCATCTCGGTGCTGAACGCCGACTTCCTGACCAGCACGATCGATCGCGCCATCGCCGCCGGGATTCCGGTGGTCACGTGGGACTCGGACGCCCCGAAGTCCAAGCGCCTCGCGTTCTACGGCGTGGACGACTACAAGACGGGCCAGATCATGGGCGAGGAGGCGGCGCGACTGCTCGGGGGCCAGGGCCAGATCGCGCTCATCACGAGCCTCGGGGCGGCAAACCTCCAGCGGCGTCTCGAAGGGGTGCGGAGCGCGCTCGCGACGCACTCCGGCCTGCGCATCGTCGAGACCTATGACATCAAGGAAGATCCGGTGCGTTGCGCCGAGATCATCGCCGCCGGCACGAATCGGTATCCGAATCTCGGCGCCTGGATCTCGGTCGGGGGGTGGCCGGTCTTCACCCGCAACGCGCTGGCGGCCGTGGATCCGTCGCGCACGAAGGTGATCTCGTTCGACACCATTCCGCCCGCGCCCGAGATCCTCAAGGCCGGCAAGGCACAGGTGCTGCTCGGACAGAAGTACTTCGGGTGGGGCGCCGAGCCGGTGAAGCTGCTGGCCGACATCATCGCCGGCCGACCGCCGCAGAACCCCATCATCGATTCGGGCGTGGACGTGGTGACGGCCGACAATGTGGATGCGTATCTCGAGCAGTGGGCGCGGCTCGAGCGCGGCGCGAAGTAGGGTGCAACAACCCCTTTTTACCACGGAGCCCACAGAGACCACGGAGAGAACCTTATTGTTCTCTGGGTGCTCTGTAGGCTTTGTGGTGATCGTGGGCGTTTGCTCTCAGGGTTCCGCCTCAGCACGACACGCACTTGTGATTGTTCTTGGCCCCGAGCCCTTCGAGCAGCTTGATCGTCTCGGGAAACGGCTGGATCCGCTGGACCGGACCGTTCGCCATGTCGACGGTCGTCTGGCCCGCACGGTTGACGGCCATCACATCGGCGCCCTTCGCGATCAGGTACAGGATCATCTCGTTGTCGCCGCGAGACGCCGCGTTGTGCAGCGCCGTGTTTCCCTCGTGGTCCTTCGCGTTCACGTCGGCGCGCAGCTCCTCGACCAGGTACTTCACGGCCGCCAGCATGCCGCCCGGTGAGAACCGGTGCGCGTTGCCCGCGAATCCTTCGCCGTACCCCGCACCAGCCGCGGCGACGAGCGGCGGGATGCCGGGGCCGCCGACGGGCACGGGCGGCGCGTTCGAGACATCTCGGACTTCGCGGTCGCCGTCACCCCCGCGCGCCCGGCCGGCCGACTTCATCGTCGGGATGCTCGGATCTGCGCCGTAGGCGACGAGCAGCTTCATCGCGTCGACGTCACTCGCGTAGGCCGCGCGCCAGAGGGGCGTGGCGCCGCCTTCGTCCACCCGCAACAAGTCGAAGTTGTACTGCGTGTACCAGACCTTCCGCCTGGTCCGGACGTTCGGATCGGCGCCCTTGTCCAGCAGCGCCTTCATCACCTCGAGATATGACGTCCGCTGTTGCAACTGGGCCCTCGGCTGCGGATAGAACATTCGTGGCGCCCACTGCACGTTCACGACCGCGTAGAGCGGCGTCACGCCACCGTCGCTCGCGAGGTTCGGCGTCGCGCCGTGATCGAGCAGGTAGGCTGCGATGTCGAACTGCCCGTTGATTGTCGCGATGAGCAGCGCGCTCGTGCGATCAGCCGGGCTCGCGGCATTGAGGTCGGCACCGCCCTCCACGAGCGCCCGCACGGCGTTCTGAGCACCCTGCCGCGCCGCGAAGTGCAGCGCGGTGAGGCCGCCCTGTCGACCGACGAGCTCGCTGTACGTGTACGGCCGCGAGAGTCCCGGCACGGCAGGCCGGTCACCCGCTCTGGCGGCTGGGTTCGCTCCCCTGGGCGTGGCCGTCGGGTCCTCGGTGGGCGCCGCGCCGCCCGCCGCCCTCGCGGCCTGAGCGCTTCGGATCGCCTGCTGCAGGCTCTCTTCCGGCGCCGCGAGCCCCGTGACGTCGACGATCGTCGACGCGATCGTTGCATCCGCGCCGTGCTGCATCAGCAGGCGAACCACCTCACTGCGATCGAGCGCGGCCGCGAACATCAGCGCGGTTTCACCGTTGGCGGCGTCGCGGGCGTTCGGGTCGACGCCATGGTCGAGCAGGATCGTGGTCGTGTCGACGCTGCCGGAACTGGCGGCGAGCATCAACGGCGTCGCACCGGTCGTGGTGGCGGCGGTGGCGCTTGCGCCGCGGCTGACCAGCGCCCGGACGACCGGAGGCGCGCCGATCTGGCTGGCCAGATGCAGCGGGGTGTAGCCGCCGAGCCGGGTCGTGGCGCGCACGTTGGCGCCCGCGTACAGGAGCATCGTCGCCAGCTCCGCGTCGCTGTGCAGAGCGGCCCAGTGAAGCGCCGTCATGCCGTCGCCTTGCGCGGCGTTCACGTCGCGCCCGTCCCTGAGAAGGCTGCGCACGGTTGGTGTATCCTGTCGCATGGCGGCGTCCGCCACCGGCGACGCGCTCTGGGGAGTCGCGTATAGCAGTCCCGAGGTGCAGAGGCCGACCAAGCTCCCGCACACTAGATGGAGGATCGACTGGCGCGTCGCTGGTGTCATCGCCGCTAGCCTCCCGCCGGGCCGGTCGTCTCCGACGCGGCGTTCAGTTCGAACGAGCCGGTGCTGTCACCGAAGCTCTCGGCTTCGACCCCCAGCTTCTGGAGCACGGCCAGCATGACGTTGGCCATCGGCGTGCCGTCCACGGCTTTCAGGTGCAGGCCGCCTTTGAGCCGCCCCCCGGCGTGGCCGGCGAGGAACAAGGGACACCGCTTGTGGTTGTGAACGTTCGGATTCCCCATCGGCGACCCGTACAGCACGATCGAATTCTCCAGCAGGGTCCCGTCGCCGTCGGGCGTCTTCTTGAGCTTCTCCAGGAAATAGGGAATCAGGCTCACGTGGTACTTATTGATCTTGGCGAGCTCCGTAATCCGATCGTCACGATCCTGATGGTGCGAGATGATATGGAACCCGGTCGAGACGCCGGCCCCCGAGAAGACGCGGTTCGACACATCACGACTGAGCTTGAACGCGAACACCCGGGTGATATCCGCGCCGAAGGCGAGGATCTGCAAGTCGAACATCAGCTTGACGTGTTCGTCGTACGAATCGGGCACGCCGATCGGAGCGACAGGGAGCTCCCGCGGCTCACCGCTCGTGTTGAACGCCTCCACTTTCTGAATGCGCCGCTCGATTTCCCGCACATCGTCCAGGTAATCGGTGAGGCGCGCGCGGTCGGTGGCCCCGAGACTCGCTTTGAGCTGGTTCGCCGATTCGGTGACCCAGTCAAGAATGCTCCGATCTCTCCGCCGCCGCGCGGCACGGGCCTCCGGGGTGGCGCCGACGCCGAACAACTGATCGAAGACCGCCCGGGGGTCCCGAATCATCGGCAGCGGCTCGGTCGGGGAGGCCCAGCTGATCGAATCGGTGTACGCGCACGAGTATCCGTAGAAGCAGCCGCCGGCCTGGTCGACGTTCTCGATGCACAGTTGCATCGACGGGATGGGCGTGTCCTGCCCGAATCGCCCCGCATAGATCTGGTCGAGCGAGGTGCCGGCGTGGATGTCCGACCCTTGCGTCTGATGCGGGTGCGACTGTGTCAGGAACACGGCCGCCGAGCGGAAGTGATCGCCGCCGATTTCCGGCGGCGCGAAGGCTTCGGCGTTGCGCACGTCGGTGTTGCTGACGATCGTGAGGGCATCGCGGTACGGCCCGAGCGCTGCGAGGCTGGTCGGGCTCAGGTCGAACTCCGGGCCGATGCGCGCGGGCGACCAGAGGTTGTTCTTCAAGCCGAAGGCCGTGCTGCCCGCCGCGCCGTGCACCATCTCCATGGCGACCAGTCGCAGCCGGCGCGGGTTGGCCTCGGCCCACGCAGTGGCCGCCGGCGCCATCGCATCCAGCAGCGGCAGCCCCATCGTCGCGCCCAGGCCTTTCAGGACCGTGCGGCGGGAAAGGTGCTTCTGCGTGATGAACATCGCTGATCTCCGATCTTCACTTCTGACATCTTACTTTGGCACTGCGGGTTCGGTGGCCACCGGGCTCTCCACCGTGCTCATCTGGAAGGCTGCGCTCTTCACGACGCCCAGGATGAAGGCGGACAGGCGATTCTCCTTCGTTTCGGCGTCCCGAACGATCGACCGCACCGCCGGCATGTCGAAGAACTCGACCCGACGACCCAGCGCGTAGGTCAGCAGATTCTCGGTGAAGGTCTTGAGGACCACGTCCTTGCGCTGGAGCAGCGCGTTCCGGAGCGCTGCCGGCCCGTCGATCTTCGTGCCGTCATACATGACTCCGGCGGCATCGACCGGCACCTCGTTGTCCTTGATGCGCCAGCGGCCCGTCACGTCGAAGTTCTCGAGCGCCAGCCCGAGCGGATCGATGACACGGTGGCAGGAGCTGCAAGCCGGGCTCTTCCGGTGTTCTTCCATCCGCTCGCGCACGGAAAGCCGCTTGCCGGCGACAGCGGCTTTCGTTTCCTCGAGCGGCGGCACGTTCGGCGGCGGCGGCGGTGGGGGCGAGCCCAGCAGGACTTCCATGATCCATTTGCCGCGCATGACCGGCGAGGTCCTGTCGGCGACCGAGGTCAAGACGAGGACGCTGCCGTGGCCGAGAAGGCCACGCCGATAGTCAGGCACCTGGACCCGGCGGAACTGATTGCCTGTCACGTTGGCGATCCCGTAATGCCTGGCCACGCGCTCGTTCACGAAGGTGTACTCCGCCGTGAGCAGATCCAGCACGCTGCGGTCTTCACGGACCACGCTGTCGAAGAAGAGCTGCGTTTCGCGGACCAGCGCCTCGCCGAGGGTATGGTCATAGTACGGATACAGGATCGCGTCCGGGAGCATGGTCTCCACGTCGTGGAGCCGAAGCCATTGAGTCGCGAAGCGGGTGGCCAGCGCGTCGGACCGCGGGTCGGCCAACAGACGCGTCACCTGTTTCTCGAGCTCGCCGGGTGCTCTCAGCTTGTTCTGGCTGGCGATTGTCAAGAGCGCGGTGTCCGGTCCGGTGCCCCACAGGAAGAACGACAGCCGGGAGGCCAGCTCGAGATCGCCGATCGCGTACGCCTGACTCTTCCCGGCGGCGGCCGGCGGCGCTTCGACGCGAAACAGAAACTGCGGGCTCGCGAGAATCGCCTCGATCACTGATGCGATGCCGGACTCGAAATCACGTTCGCGCCGCGCGTCCTGGTAGAACCGCATCAACCGCTCGAAGTCGCGATTGCCGATCGGGCGCCGGAAGGCTTCGGTCGCCAGGCGTCTCACGATCTGCGCGGCGCACCCGGCCTCTTCATCCGACGTGGTCGGCCGACACGTGAAAATCTTGCGGCGGCTCGTGGTATCGGAAACCCCGGTCACCCGCTGCGGTCCGACGATGCTGAGGTCCTTCAGGTGAGGCTGCGTGGTGATGCCGTACGCGACGCCGATCTGCGTGTCGGCCAGCGTGTGATCGATGGGCGCCAGCAGATCATTGACCGGACCTTCGAAGCGTTGAAGGAAGGCGGCCGTCACCCGTTGAGCCCCGGCGGTCACGTGGATGGGCGCGGTCTTGAGCGACAACCCTGAGGTGACTTCAGCCATCTGCGGGTCGATGTCGAGGACGGCCTTGCGCACGCCGTCGATCGACACTTCGAGCCGTTCGCCGGCGGAAGGGCCGCCGAACAGGAATCCGTCCGCGTTGCCGTGCAGGTCCATCCGAAAGACGTAGTCGCCGTCGGCCGGAAACGTATGCACGACGGACACGCCGCCACGCGTGCCGAGTGGCGCGCCGTCGACGCGCTGCAGCTGGGAGGCGGTTTTCGCCACGCGGTACCGCGCCTCGCGGGCCTCGGCGTTGCGGTCGCCGGCCGCCAGCGCCGCGATCGTGCTCGCCGCGCGCAGATAGCCGTCCATCAGCGCCGGCGAGAACGTCTGGGCGTCGGCGACGTTGTCGAACCCGTGACTGATCGTATCGGGGGGCAGGAACGCCTCGACGTCGACGTCGATCGCCAGCAGCTCTCGCACCGCGCGCGCGTATTCGACGCGGTTGAGGCGTTGGAAGGGCCGCCACCCGGGGTTCGGATGAAGCGCGGCGGCCGCGTCGATCCGCTCTTCCAGGGCTCCGGCGAGCGCGACGAGCGCCGCCGTCTCCGGACGGCGGGCGCCTGGGGGCGGCATCATGCCGGCCAGCAGCTTCCGGATCATCTTTTCCGC
>JACOUA010000284.1 GCA_016178075.1 Acidobacteriota bacterium | reverse complement strand
GACGCCTTCAACCTGTCGAACAACGCGACCGTTCTGGGACGCCAGTTCAACCGTCGACTGACAGGGGCCACCGGCTTCCAGAAGACGACGGAGATCATGAACCCGCGCGTCGCGCGCATTGGGCTCAGGATCACGATGTAACCTCGGCTGAATCCGCTACACTGAAACCCGGAGCCCCGCCACGGCGGGGTCTCCGGGTTTTTTGTGTACAGCCTGGGTGCCGGTGCCTCGGTGCCGATGCACAGTGCCAGGGTGCCACAGTGCCTTGGTGCTTGGTGCTTGTGCGCTGGCACCGTGGCACGAGCACCGAGCACTTTGGCACCCGTGGCACTTGAGCACCTTGCACCGGGCACCGTGGCACCGGCACTGGTTACGAGAAGACGTCATGTCGAAATTCTGTCGTCTTGCACTGATAATCCTCGCGGTGACGCTCGTCTTCTCGGGCGTCTCGTCTGCACAGGCCTGGCGCGGCATGGGCCGGATGGCTGGCAAGGTGACGGACGAGGGTGGTGCGCCGATCGAAGGCGTGACGGTCAAGGTGTACCAGCCCGAGGCGAAGGGCGGAACCGAGGTCAAGACGAACAAGAGAGGCGAGTGGGTGATCGGCGGCATCGCCCGCGGCGGGTGGCAGGTCGACTTCTTGAAGAACGGCTACGAGCCGCGGCAGATCACCGTTGAAGTCGACGAGTTGAACAGCAATCCGCCAATCGCGCTGTCACTGAAGAAAGTGGCCCCGCAGGCGGACCCCAACGTCGAGCTCCGTGACGATCTGGAGCGTGCCGCCGGCCTCATGAACCAAAAGAAATACGCGGAGGCACGGGCGGTTTATCAGACGCTGCTGGAGAAGTACCCTCAGGCGCACCAGTTGCATCCCCTGATCGCACGGACCTATTACGGCGAGAACCAGTTCGAGAAGTCGATCGAGCACCTCCGGATCGCCCTGGAGAAGGACCCCGACAACGTCGAGGTGAGGTTGTTGCTCGGAAACATCCTTGTGGAGCGGGGCAACGCCGAGGAGGGGAAGCAGCTGCTCGCCACGATCGACGATTCCAAGGTGAAGGATCCGACGACGTTCCTGAACGTCGGGATCGTCCTGCTCAACCAGAACAAACCCGCCGAGGCGCAGACCTACTTCGAGAAAACCATCAAGCTGTTTCCGACCTACCCGGACGCGTACTACTACCGTGCCCTCGCGCATCTTCAGACTGGCAACACCGACGCGGCGAAGGCCGACCTGAGGAAGTTCCTGGAGATGGCGCCGAATGCGCCGGAAGCCGCAACGGCGACGAAGATTCTCGAACAGCTCAAATAGTCGATAGTCGTTGGTCGTTAGTCGTCAGTCAAGCTCGGCCGCGATTGCCGACTATCGACCATCGACCATCGACTACCGACTATTTAATCCACTCCAGACGCGCGAGCGCGTCGCGCGCGGACGATTCGAGCGGGCCGTCGAGAGCGAGATAGCGACGATAGTTCTCCGCGGCCGCTTTGAGGTCGTTGACGTCGGCGACCCACCGCTGTCCGAGCCTGGAGAACCGGAGCCTCTTCTGGTAGCGGATCTCGAACGCTTTCGCGAGATTGAAATAGGCCGTGGCATCCGCGGGCTGTACCTTGGTGGCCTGTCGAAACGACCCGATCGCGTCGTCGATCGCTCCACGACGTATCTGCACGACGCCGAGCGCGTTGAAAACCTCGGGGTCCTCCGGCCAGCGCCGTTCGGCTTCTCTCAGGACCGCGAGGGCCGCCCTGTCCTCGCCGAGCTGAATGTAGGCGTCCACGAGATCGAAGTACACGGGTTCGAATTCGCCCGCCGCCCTCCGCACCAGTTCCCACGCATCGGCAGCCTCACGCGGACGCGAGAGCGCGTACTCGGCTTGGCCGAGCACATATCGCACCCACGGCGGCGCGGAGCCCGCCGCAGCCGCAAGTCCGAGGAAATCGCGCGCGCCTTGCACGTCTCCCGCCTGATACCGTTCCCAACCGAGGCGTGCCTGTCGCCCGATCTCGTCGACCGGCGACGAGGACGGGTCTGGCACGATCGCCGCCGGGTTCGCGCGAGCGGCGAGCTGCTGTATACGCTCGCGCACATCGGGGGTCAGTCGCACTGTCGGATCGATGGACGCCGCTTCGACCGGGGCCGGCGGGATGGGCTCGAACGGCGACAAGCGAGGCGAGACGAGCCTCGTCAGGTCGTCGACCGGAAGGGCGTTCGCGACCAGGACCGGATCGGCAACCGGCACGCTGGGAGCCGCATCCGATCGAGCCCTGACGAGCGGCGACATTCGAGTGGCGAGATATCCACGTCGCGCCCTAACAGTCAAGCCTGGGCGCTTGAGCCTGACTTCGATGCGGCGGAAGGAGCCATCATCCTGGCTGTTGGTCGGGCTGTAGGCGAGCACGTAGTACGTGCCGGCTTCCTGCGCGACCTGCTCGAGCGCGGGCGCAACCATGTTCCTGTTTCGAATCACGATGCCGCCGGTATCGACCGCGAGGCTGTTCACCGCATCCTGAGAGGCGTCGATTGCGCTGAGTGGAAGGCTAGAGCTCGAGATCGATGGATTGGGAGCGTCCAGCGCGTCGGAGCGACTGCGCTCCAGCCCCCGCGCGTCAACGCTGTAGATGGTGACGCCCGCCACTGCGGCTTGACCAATGAGGCGCCGCATATCGGCCCAGGATTCCTGGATGATGAACCCATCGGAGAAGAAGAGCACCGTCTTGCGACCTTCGAGCGTCGAGAGCCCTTTGAGCAACGAGGTCATGAGCTGAATCGTCCGCTGCGCCGACGTCCGGATCTCGTCGGAGAGCCTGCGCGCTTTTTCCAGAACGTAAGGTAAACAGTCCCCTCGGCACAGCCCTGTATCTTCGCGCTCCGCTTCCTGGACGACCTGCCGGGTCACTTCCCGGTCGCCGGCAGCCACCCGAATGGCCACACTCTCGGTCGCGAACCGCGGCCAGGTGCGAAGCTCGAACAGACGCGACTGCGTGTCGGACCTGACTCTGGCGCGACGGACTGCGGTGAGTATTTCCTCGCGACTGTTGGTCAGCCGGCCTTCCCGCGAGTCGCTCGAGATGAGGCCGCCAAGGTCGCCGTCCTGGAATTGCTTCAGCACGAAGCTCTCGACCGCGGATTGCGCCCGCTTGAACGAGCCGGCGGTCAGGTGCTCGTGATCGAAGAGGAACACGAAGACGCGAGTAGCAGACGGAACCCGGATCACGTGGAGCGTGTCCGAGGGAAGCGGCACGCCAGACGATGCTCCGGAAGAATGGACCGCGAGATACAAACTCCGGATGGCCTGGGGCTTGCCGTCCTCGAGGATCTCGAAATCGGCTGCGGTCAGGTCGTCGACGAAGCGCCCCCGCGCGTCGGTGACGACCGTGTCCACCTGGACGACCTGGGTGCCGGATCGGAATTGCGGCTGTTGGTCGCGCGCGTTCAGCGCGCCAGTCGAAGCCTCGACGAGGCCTGCGACGAGGAACGCACAGAGGATTGATCGCGACATTGGATAGCACCGTCGTCGGGCCGGTGCCGTTGTGACCCGTCTGCTCCCGCTATCGACGGGGTTCTTCGCCTTCGCGACCGGCGGCCGGCTCGATTGGGGATCCTCCGCTTGCCTCCACCAAGAGTCCCTCAAGCAGCTCCGCACACGCCTCGACAAATTGGCTGACGCTTGTGCGCACCAGCATCGCCTCATCTGATGTGACCTCGGAAAAGTCCGCATAATCGGTATTAAGGCGCTTCTCAAACGCCCGGGGAAACGCGCGGCCGATATGTTGGTCGATGAGGCCGGTCTTTACGAAGTGTACCTGGAAGAGAGTAATCACGCCGCTGTGTCGCGCCGAATCAACCGATCGAATAGCCAGCAGGGCGCGGGCTGCATGAAGAGCTGCGTAGTAAAAGCGACTTACGGCGCCGCGAGGGGCACCGGCGTCCAGCAAAGCGTTGCCCTCGCGTAGTGCTTCACGCGCTCGGTTGAGCCGATGCCGCGCCAATGCCGCGATCTCTGGGCTCACAGCGTCACACCCTCTCGCTCAATCGTCTGAAGAAACGGAGTGATACGCCACACCGGATGGTCGAATACCGAACGCTCGACAACTCGCGGCGAGATATAGACGTCGTGGGCGAGGTTCACGTCGAAAGCGATGTCGAGGACTGTATCCTCGGCTTCGAGACGGCGATCGGCGACTACGACGAGGACGTCGACATCCGAATCGGGCATCGCGTCCCCCCTGGCTTTTGATCCGAAAAGCTTCAGGGCCACGAGATTGGGCCCGAGCCGGTCACGGACCGTACGCGTGAATTCATCGAGGGCTCTGGCTTCCGGGGCCGTCAGGCTCAGGCGAGTCATGATAGGCCGATTCTATGGCGCTCCGGATCAGCGCACTGCGACCGCCGCAATGTAGAGCGTCAGCTTCTTGCGAGCGGTCTGCAGATAGCCCAGCCTGGTGCCGTCATCCGTCCAGGCGGGCAGCAGCGCATCCTGCGAACTGGAGAGTTCCTGCTTTCTCCCGTCCGGATCCATGACGACTACCCGACCGCTCCTGTTGACGAACGCGACGACGCCGAGCCTGACCGGCGCCCACCCGAACGTCAGGCCGGGCACTACCGGTTCGTTCGTCCACACGCCAAGTTCCTCCCCTTTGAGGCGCAGGGTATAGGTCGTGACCTTTTGCATCTGGTTCGCGGCGGCCGTCGCCTCGTCGACGCTCAACCCGGATCCGGCCGCCGAACCGCCCGCAGCGGCTCCCGGATCACCGCGCGCGAGCGCGCCGCCCATGGGTGTGGCGGTGCTCTTGACGAGCTGTTCCTTCGACTCGACCGCGATCTTGACTCCAGAAGCAGCCGGCGCGGCCTGCGCCGACTTCCACGCCCAGTACTTCGCTGCCCAGGGCGGTTCCTGGCTGGCGCCTTTGACGGTGCGCGACGCAATGTTGAGGATGTAGTGCTCGATCTGCGGATTGCCGGACCGATCCCGCCGCATAGTCTGGAAGTAGAGCTCGGTGGCATCCGGCGACCACGCCAGCCGGTGAGGAGCCCCTTTGATTTTGCCCGTGTCGATCTCCATCACCGCTGCGGGCGTCGAGATCGTCAGGCTGGTGGCGTCAGGGTTCGCGGTTGCGAGCGCCTGCGCCCACACGCCGAGCGCCAAACTCAGGAACAACATGGGATCTCCATTTTTTGATCCGCATGGGGCCCCACCCCCATGCGCAGCCGTCGCTTACGCTCCGGATCTTGCTTGCCCCACCGGCTGTGAAACTTGTGACATGGGCCCCACCCCACGCGCTGCCGTCGCTCACGCTCCGGATCTTGGTTGCCACGCCGTTTCTTGAACTTGCTACGCGCCGCCGCCGGCCAGACATGAGAGCCTCGAGCGCCTTTCGGGCGACCGACAGGTTCGGATCGAGTGCGAGCGCGCGACGGTACTCGGCGATCGCGCGTTCGCGATCGCCTCTGGCTTCCGCAACCCGGCCCAGGCCGTAGTGGCTTCTGGCCGGTTGGTATGACATCGCCAGGAGGGCGCGAAACTCCGACTCTGCGACATCGAGCTTTT
>JACOUA010000283.1 GCA_016178075.1 Acidobacteriota bacterium | reverse complement strand
GATGACGAGCGGGAGGCCGATCGGATCGGCTTTCAGCTCATGATCGACGCCGGCTACGACCCGCGGTCCATGATCGCAATGTTCGAGAGGCTGCAGCAGCGCTACAAGACAGATCCGGGGAGCCTGGAGAAGCTGTTTATCACGCATCCTCCCACTGACGAGCGGATTGCCAACCTGAAGGCCCAGCTCCTCGAGACGCGGCCGTCCGAAGATCTGCTGCTCACCACTCCACAGTTTCAAGAGATCAAGCGCCGGGTGACGGAGCGCTATCCCGCGCCGCCGCCGCCCAAGAAGAAAGACCACACCGACAAAGACAAGAAGGACAAATAACCGTGCGTGGAAAGGCTCCATGGCAGGTACTGATCTCGTTGTCAGCCCTTGCGCTGATCCTGCTCCTCGTGTCGCCCGGCACCGGTGGCGCGCAGTACATCGGGCGGGAGCCGGAGCGGTTGACGGCCCTTGCCGGGGAAGCAGGGCGCGCGGAGGACGATCCGATCGAGACGGCACGACTCCAGCGCGCATCCGCGCTGGTGAAGGACGGGAAGTCGGCTGTGGCGCTCGCGGAGCTCGGGCCGGCTGACGAGCACGATAGCCTCCAGCTCCGCTACGCTCGCGTCCTGGTCACGCTGCACGCGGAGGCCGACCTGCAGTTTCCGAAGCTCCGGGCCAATCTTGCGGTGAGCCTCCGGGCCGATCCCCTTTTCAGAGACGCCTTCGACGTCTGGCTCGGGCTCAACCCGTCGAAGCCGGAGCTCGTCGCCTACCTCGCCGAGCTGAAGTCGCGCAGTGGACCCGTGGCCGCGTGGCAACGCGCCGAAGTCCAGCTCAGGCTCGGCGACGCGCGTGAGGCCGTGCGAGCGCTTCAAGGCATCGGCGAATCCGATCGCGGCGTGTTCAGTCGCGCCGATCGCGTGGTGGCCCGCGCCCGCTTCCAATTGAAGGAGGACGATGCCGGACAGGCCGTCTACTACGGGTTGCTCGATCGACTGGATGAGACCACGGCCAGCTTGTTGTTCCGCGACATCGCGGCGATCGCGTCCGCGGCGGAGCGACAGGAATTCGCCTCGCTCGGCTTAGAGGCCAAGGCCGCGTTCTTCCGCCGCTTCTGGACCGCCCGCCACCCGGTACCGGTGCAGGAACACAACCCGCGTCTCGCCGAGCACTATCGCAGGCTGGCGCAGGCGCTGAACGATTACACCCTGCAGTCCAACGGCCGCGGCTACTTCACCGACCTCGAGGTGTTTCGGTCGTTTTCGCCCAAGCTGCCCTACTTCGATTCGAAGATCGTCTTCGACGATGGACAGGCGTCCCGCTATTGGCTGGACCCGCGCGGCCTCCTGCTCGTGCGGCACGGCGAGTCGGAGCGGCAGTTCGGGCGGCGGCACGTCGCAGGCACGGAGCCCGCCGAGTCGTGGCTCATCAGCCGCTATCGATCGCGGCCGCTGCTCTACCATTTCGTCAAGCGCGCGCCGGTGGGCGAATGGACGCTGGCGCTGAACCTGGCGGTCGCGGCGACCCGAAACGCGGCCGCAACCGACGACCCAGAGAAGATTCTCCCGGAGCTCTCGCCGTCGGTCGTCCCGCTCTACGAGAGCCGTCAGACCCTGCACTCGATCTATCAGCAGGTGAGGGACGCGCGATCGCTCTCGGATTTCGGGCGTCTCCTGCGCGACGAGAGCGAGCTCACCGCCGCGTTCGTGACCGCGGCCCTGGCCTTCGACTCCACCGGCTACTACACGAAAGACAACACGCTCCCGCTGGCTGTGTCGGTCGTGAACCTGTACGCCGGCGGCAAGCCGGCGATCGAGGTGCATTTCGAGGCGGACCTGAGCGAGCTCGACGTGCGCAAGCTCGGCGAGGCGCCGTCGCTTCAGGCGACCGTCATGCTCTACGACCGCGACTGGGCCACGCTGCGCCAGCGCGAGCAGAAGACGTTTCCGCTCCAGCCTCCCGTTGGGGGCAAGTTCAAGGGATTCCTCGGCGGGGTGCTCCTCACCGATCTGGAACCGGAGGAGTACCGCCTGACGCTCGTCGTCTCTCAGCCCGACTCCGGACGCGTCGGCCTGGCCAGAGGAGGGCATGAGGTGACCTACGTCCCCGACCGCAGCCTGGGGGTCAGCGATCTCGTGTTGCTGCGGCAGCCGCGCGCGAAATCGAAGAAAGGGACGGACCAGACCGACACGTCCGCTCCCTGGTTTCCCGCGCCGCAGCGGGTCGTGAGCGATGACGCGCCGATCGCGATCGAGTTCGAGCTCTACAACGTTCAGCCCGACGAGTTCGGGCAGGCTCGCTACGAAGTCGAAGAGCGAATCCTCACGCTCTACGAAGAGCCGGGCTTTTTCGGCAAGCTCGCCAACTACGCCAACCTCGCCGGGCAGATGTTCTTTCCGCTTTATACGTTCGTCGGCCAGGTCGGCACGATGGTGGTCTCGCAGGCGGCGGCCAGCGAGACCGACGGCCTGACCATGGAGAAACGGGTGGAGGAGGAAGCGCCGGCTTCCACCATCAACGAGAAAGTTCGCGTCGACCTGCAGACCCTGAAACCGGGCGTCTACACCGTCTACGTGACGGTCCGGGACCTCCACACGCGCGAAGTGGTCAGCCGGTTCCTGACGTTCCAGGTCGCCTAGGTTCTTCAACACCCCTGAGAACGCGCTCGCCGACAAGTACAAGCACGTCATCGAGCCGTTCGTGAAAGATCCAGGTCTTCAGCGCGCTCCGGCCCTCGAACGACGCCAGACCGGTCAGCACGGCAAGCCATGTCTCCTGCGCCACCTCTTCGGCGACATCGCGACTGGCGACGAACCCGCGGGCCAGACGCACGAGCGAGGCGTGATACTGGTTCACCAGCCCGGCGAACGCGGCTTCCTCGCCCGCCAGCAGCCGCTCGACCAGCTCTCGATCGTCCGGTGAGATGCCGGGCGGCGTGACGGTTGCGTGCCAGCCAGCCTTGCCTGATGTTCCGCTCATGGGTCCCATGGGATCTTTCACCACGGGCCGCACCCCTGTGGGTCCACGCGGCGCTTGCCGACCCATGCGCGCTCCTGCCGCTGTGACGCCCGAGGCCGCCGGCATCGCCTGTTGCATCGTCGTGTCGCCTTTTCACCTCGTGTTCTTCAAGGGTCGTGCCGAGCGGTCGTGCCAGGGGTTTCCGCGCTAAACCGTGCGATGTCCACGGATTGCGTGGCCCGCCCGGGCCTGCGGCGGAGCGTCTGGGGCTCGAAAAGCTCCCCACGTGTTGGGACGGTCCCAAGATGTTGTGGAGGAATCAGGGATCGGGGCTTAGCTCGCCACGTACCCGCCGCGCGCCCTGACGTGGAGCTTCCGATTTCGCACCTCCACCCGAATGGCGTGCCAGCGGCCGTCCTTCTTTCCCGAGCTGGCGTACCCCAGCGCGTACTGCCTGCTCAACTCGTCGGCTATGCGGTCGGTTGCGCCGTCGAGATCGCGGAAGTCGCGAACGATCTCGGTGCGGCCCCCAGTGTCGTCCGTCATACTGCGCAGCGCACCGGCGTTGACGCGCTCGCTGTTGCCGCCGCCGATCGGCGGAAACTGCGGCCGCGGACGACGGCCGGGAACCGGGAACGGCAGCGGCCAGGGTACCGGGAGCGGTCCACGGCCGGTGAACGGACCCTGCGCGCGCCCATCCACGCCGATCGCGTACATGAGCACTTCACTCTCGCGAATCAGGCGGCGCAGGTTACTTACGCTCATCCGGCTGTTCGTATCGTTGCCGTCGGAAATCACGACGAGCGCCTTCTTGCGATTCTGGCCTTCCTGCGCCACGGGAACCGCTTCGGCGACAGCGTCGTATAACGCCGTGCCGCCGCCGACCGTCAGCCGCTTCAGCGCGCGGCTCAGGACAGGGCGGTCGCTCGTCCAGTCCTGCACGAGCTCCGGAACGGTCGCAAAGCGATACAGGAAAATCTCGTCGTCGGGGCCGAGCAAATCGAAAAAGCGGCT
>JACOUA010000282.1 GCA_016178075.1 Acidobacteriota bacterium | reverse complement strand
CGAGCAAGAAACTCGCCGCCCGAATTTGAAACCAGGCTCGGCTGCAGCGATCTGCTGAGTGTCGATCTGGGCATACCCGCGACAATTCTGAAAAACCGCCGACAGTTTTGTTGGGCGAAAGAACGCGCAGTCGTGAACGGGGCGCCAGAGATCGTTCAGGCTGTACGGGTTACGGCGAGGCACGTTTTTTGTAGCCGAGCTAGGGCCGCTGCCCGATCGAGCCGATACTCGAATCGGGCCGATGTCCGAACCTGGCCATTCCACCCGGCGGTCCGCATAGATGGACGTCGTTTTCTCGAAGCTCCACGCGTCACGAAAGACCCGGAAAGCTCGTGCGAGCTCGACAGCCACTCGTGTCGCCGGCGTGCGGGCGGCCGGCAGTCCGCAGCTCGAAGAGCTGCTCGACGATCTGGGCGCGGTGGTCTGGGAAGCCGACCAGCCGACGGGACGTCTGACCTACGTCAGCTCGCAGATCGCGAGCTTGCTGGGTCTCCCCGCCGATCACGTTCTCAACTCCCCCACGGCTCTCGCGGACCTGATCCATCCGGATGATCGGCAAGACGTCGACGCTCCGCTCTCGGAGCTGCGCCTTCCGACCGATCGCACGTACCGCTTCGTCCGGCCGGACGGACGGGTTCTCTGGGTGCGTGAAACGATTCGCCTGGCCACGAGTGAGTCCACCGGCGAACCGATCGTCCGCGGCACGATCGTCGACATCACCTCGGTGAAGGACGCCGAAGAGATCCGGCGCGCGCTCGAAGAGCAGCTGCGCCAGGCTCAGAAGATGGAAGCTGTCGGCCGGCTGGCGGGCGGCGTCGCACATGACTTCAACAACCTGCTGACGGCCATCCTCGGTTACAGCGAGCTCGTGCTCGACGAGCTGACGGACCGTCAGGAGCTCAAGTCGGACATCGAGGAAATCGTCCGGGCGGGGCGAAGCGCCGCGGCGCTCACGCGCCAGCTCCTGGCTTTCAGCCGCAAGCAGGTGATGCAGCCGATCACGCTGAGCCTGAACGAGGCCGTGGCGCACATGGACAAGCTGTTGCGCCGGTTGATTGGCGAGGACGTCGAGCTCGTGACCGTGCTCGACGAGAACCTCGCGCTGGCGAAGGCGGATCCGGCCCTGCTCGAGCAGGTCATCATCAACCTCGCGGTGAACGCGCGCGATGCGATGCCGCGCGGCGGGCGTCTCACGATCGAGACGCAGAACGTGGAGCTGGACGAGGGCTACGTGCGGGCGCACGTCGAGCTCCCCCAGGGCCGCTACGCGATGGTGGCGGTGAGCGATACCGGATGCGGCATGGACAAGTCGACGCTCGCGCGGGTGTTCGAGCCGTTCTTCACCACCAAAGAGGCGGGCAAAGGCACCGGGCTCGGCCTCTCGACCGTGTACGGCATCGTGAAGCAGAGCAGCGGCTACATCTGGGCGTACAGCGAGCCGGACATCGGCACGACGTTCAAGGTGTACCTGCCCGCCGTCGATGACGCCATCGAGATCATCAGCCCGGATTTCGCGAGCACGCTGACCGCAGCCGGAACCGAGACTATCCTGATCGTCGAAGACGAGGAAACGGTCCGCGACGTGGCCGGCGAAGGGCTGCGACGGAGCGGCTACAACGTCTTCGTGGCCCGGACGGGTGAAGAGGCGGTTCAGCTCCTCGATCAGTACAAGGGCGAGCTGCACCTTCTCCTGACCGACGTCGTCCTGCCGGGCATGAGCGGTCCCGCCGTCGTGAAGCGCGCGCGCGACGCGCGCCCGAATCTGGCGGTGTTGTACATGTCGGGCTACACGGACAACGCCGTCGTGCACCACCAGATTCTCGAGCCGGGCACGGCCTTCCTGCAGAAGCCTTTCACGCCGCAGATGCTGAACCGCAAGGTGCGGGAAGTCCTCAACACCTGGCAGACGCCTGCGACACGATAAGTCTAAAAATTCACGCTGACGGTGATGGTGTCGGAATAGGTGCCGCTCGGGACGTTCTGTCCCGCGGGGATCTGGCCGTGGACCGTGAAGCTCCGCGGCCGCTTGGAGGGCGAAAGGCCGGCGTTCAAGACGTCGGTGCCGGAATCGCCCCATGGCTGCGTGAGGCCGCCGTCCTTGTAGAGCTGATAGGCGATGAAGTTCGCACCGTCGCTCGCGCGCCGGGTGGCGCCGCTCTGGTGGGCGCCAGAGCCCAGGCCGATGACCGGCGCGCTGCCCTGTGTGCAGGCCAGCGTCACGCTGCCGGCCGCCGTCGCCGGGGTTGAGGCGTTCGACACCGACGGATCGTACGCGCTGAATTGCACCGCGCTCGTCGTGATGCTGCAGTTGTTACTGACGACGATGCCGACCTGGAGCGAGGCGGTTGTGGTGCCGGAGTGAGCGGTACGTGTCGCGAGCAGGATGAGGAAGGTCGCGACGGTCGCTGCGACGAGCGTTCTGGTCGAGATCCGGTTCATGCCGTTCACCCGTACGGTCTGCAACGCGGTTGCCAGGCTGAATCCAGGCAACGAAGGGAACTCTCGGGAACGGCCGCTACACCGCCGTGTTCGGCGCCCGCGATCGCGCAACAGCTGGTGAGGTATCGAAAAGCCTGAGGCCGTCCGGGGCTGCGTCGGTTGCGCGTGGCGCGTCAAAATAGTAAAAAGCTCTCAGCTTTCAGCTGTCAGCCATCAGCTGTGAGCGGCAACCGGCGGAGGACCCAGCCAAAGCTCTGGGCTGAGAGCTGATACCTGAGAGCTGACAGCTTGTTTGGGAGGCGTTTTGAGCAAGGACGATTTGATTGATGTGCAAGGCACCGTAGTGGCCGTCCACAGCGGCGGCATTTACCGCGTGCAGACCGATGCCGGCCACGATGTGCTCGCGCAGCTCAGCGGCCGGATGCGCCGTTTCCGCATCAAGGTGGTGCCCGGCGATCGCGTGACGGTGGGGGTTTCCCCCTACGATCCCGTTCGGGGCATCATCACCTTCCGCGCGCGCTAGTTTACAGCGTTTTTCACTTCGCTGTAGCGTAGTTCTCAGTTGTCAGTCATCAGTTTTCAGTTATTTGCGGGCGAGATCCGAACTGAAAACTGACTACTGAGAACTGAAAACTGCCTTAGGTACGCTAGTCGTCAGCTGTCAGCTCTCAGGCCGGCTATCAGGCGGGCCCGAGAGCTACCCTGCCTGTCCGACGGTTCCGGCAAACAGCGCGAACTTTGCCAGCTGACCTGATTTCCCGCCGAAGTCCTCCGTCGAGAACGGCCGGAAGATAACCCTGTGGAAGAAGAAACGCCGCGAATCGACCTTCACGCAATACGGCAGGAACCCCGCCTGACGAAGCGCGAACAGCGCGGCCGGGCGCGAGTGGTAGGAGAAGATGATCAGGCGATGGAGGCCGGCCCCCTTGGCGAGCGCCGCCACCTCCCGGATCGCCGCGGGAACGACGTTCATGCCCTCGAAGCCTTTGGGCACGAACATGCCGTCGAGCACCGCCTCACCCGGCTGGAGCACCGGATAGCCGCTGCCGAACACCGCGCGGAGCCGCTCGTTCTCACCCGAGGTCGCCATCCAGATCATGAAGCACGGACGGTCCTCGGGATCGACGGCGACGAGGGAACGCCCCGCACCCGAGGCAATCAGTTCCAGGCGCTCGTCCACCAGCACCGGCTCGTGCGTGTGGGCCCAGTGGTCAAAGAGCAGCGGCACGTCCCGGTCGGCGAGCGGTCGGAGCCGAAGGCCGAGCCGGCACGCGGGTCCGCGCGGCATGCGGCCCAGGTCGCACGTCAAGCCGTACGACACATGCCGCGACGAGAACCGGCCGGCGATCCGCCGACGGGTCTCGCGGAGGCCCCGCTCGCGCAGGGTCTTCAGCGTGCGGTGAATCAACGTCATGGTCCGGTCCTCGGTCCTACGCCGCCGGCGTCAACAGGCGCTCGCTGAGATAGCCGGTGATGCGGGCGACCGAGCGGAACCTCTCGACGTCGAGGTCCTCGATCGGCACGGCCACGCCGAAGTCCTCTTCGAGGTGCATCAGGAGGGTGACGAAGCCGAGGGAATCGAGCACGCCGATCTCGACGAGATCCACGTTGGGTGACGGCACCTCCACGTGCAGCTTCTCAGCGAACAACTTCAACAGTGAGCTCTGAAGACTCTGCCGATCGCGCATCCCGGTTCTCCTTGAACTCCGACGCCAACAGGTCGAAGAGCAGACGGTCGAACGGCCGGCCGTCGATGTAATGACACTGGCGCTGCCGGCCGACGAGGCGGAAGTGGTTTCGCTCGAGCACCCGAATCGACGCCCGATTCGGTTCGACCGCCCAGGCGTTGATCGCGTCCAGCACGATATCGTCGAACCCGACGTCGAGCAGCCGCGCGACCGCGACCGTCGTGTAGCCGCGGCCGGCGTATCGCTTGTCGCCGAGCACGTACCAGAGTTGCGCGGTCCGGAACCGCCGGTCCACGTTGCTCAGCGCCACGAGGCCGACCGGCGGCTCCGCATCGGCGACACGCACGGCCCTGAGGACGTGGATGTCGCGCTGCAGCATCACCGCGAGCGAGGTCGCTGTGAGCACCTGATGGCCGGCGCCGAAGTCCAGCCACCGGGCATTCTCCGGATCGGCCAGCCACCCGGCGACGAGCGTGATCTCAGGCCGTTCGATCGGCGCGAGCGTCACGCTGCCGGAAGTGCTCTCGCAGCAAGGGTCGGTCGACTTTGCCATTGGCATTCTTTGGTAACAGGTCGTACGCCAGCCACTTGGTCGGCATCATGTACGAGGGCAGCGTCTTGCCGAGCGCCTGCCGCAGGTAGATCGGCGTGACGTCGGTCGCGCCCGCCGGCACATAGGCGCAACAGATCGTCGCCCCTTCGAATCCGTCCGATTGCACCGCCACGACCGCCGATTCCTTGAGCGCGGTGAGTGCGTTGAGCGCCGTTTCGATCTCGCCGAGCTCGATCCGGTAGCCACGGCTCTTGATCTGCGAGTCGTTTCGCCCCAGGAAATACGCGAGCCCGTCGTCACCCACGCGGGCGAGGTCGCCCGTTTTGTAGATGCGATCGTCGCCGCCGGGGCGATCGACGAAGGCTGCCTTCGTCTTCTCAGGGTCGCGCCAGTAGCCCGTGCTGAGCCCGACCCCGGCGATGTAGAGATCGCCAATCGTTCCGGGGGGCACCGGCCGGCGATGCTCGTCCAGCACAAGGAGCTCTTCGCCCTCGCATGAAACGCCGATCGGAATCGGGGACTGCTCGTCGGCCGGACACGCCAGAACGGTGTAGTAGCTGCTGGCAATCGTCGCTTCCGTCGGGCCGTACAGGTTCGTGAAGGTGACGTGCGGCAGCCGCGTCATCCAGTGCCTCAGGACCGGTGTTGGGAGCACCTCGCCGCACCACAGCAAGCGTTTGAGGGACGGGAAGTCGTTTGGCCTGATCGCGTCCGCCTTGGCGAGGTAGGTGAGGAGCGAGGGCACCGAGAACCACTGCGTCAGGCGAGCGGCTCGGATGAATTCGGCCAGCTTCGCCGGCGCGAGTCCGGCCTCCGGCGGCACCAGATGGAACTCCGCGCCGGCGGTCAGCGTGCCGAAGACGTCGTACACCGACAGATCGAAGTGAAGCGGTGTGTACCCCGACACGCGATCGTTCGGGCCGAGGTCGAAGTACCGGTTCGCCCAGCGCACGAAGTGCCACACGTTGCTGTGCGAGATCACGACTCCTTTCGGCGTCCCGGTGGAGCCGGACGTGAAGAAGATGTAGGCCGGATCGGACGGCGCATTGAGGCTGACGATCGGCTCGGCGGGCCGCTCGCGCAGGTCGACACCGGCGAAGGCGATCGAGCCGGCCGCGCTCGCGCGACGATCGCCAACGAGCCCGATCCGGACGTCGGGCGATCCGGCTTCCGTCAGGACCTGTTCCACGAACGCCAGCGTGGCCGGCGTCCCGATCACAAGACGCGGGTCCGACGAGCGCACGATGTGCGCGACGCGGCTCGCCGGGCTCGACGTGTCCAGCGGCGTGTAGGCGCAATCGGCCTTCAGGATCGCGAGGATCGTGATGATCGCGTCGGCGGACTTCGGAATGGCGAAGCAGATCCGGTCGCCCCGCGAGCAGCCGGAGTCCTGCAGCGTGCGCGCCAGACGGTTCGACGCCTCCTCGAGCTCCCGATACGTCACCCGCCGGCCGCCGTCGACGATTGCCGTCGCGAGCGGGGCGAGGCAGGCGTGCCGCGCGATCGGCTCCTGCAGCAGTCGGCTCATACGAGCACGCCCTCCATCGCCCGGGCGAACGTCTCACCGGTGTGAAACAGCTCGTCCTCGGCAGGTGGGATGTCCAGGATGAAGGTCTCGTAGCCCGCGCCGATATAGCGCGCGATCTCGGCGGCGACTTGATCGTAGCTGCCGACCAGGTACGGACAGAACGTCTTGTAGTTCTCGAACGGCACGAGCCAGTACGGCGTCCGCTGGTGTTTCACCTCGCGGCCGAGGTCGGACAGCTGCTTGTGCCAGACAGAATCCGAGGTCTTCATCGCCAGCTCGTGCGTGATCTGGCCCTTGCGATCGACCGGGAACCGCGCTTCCGCGATGGCCCACGCCTCTTCCGAGCGATCGCGCGCGATGATGCCCACGCGGACGCCGGCGTTCAGGGCCGTGCCGCTCGCGTACTCGCCGGCCGGCTTCGGATACTGGATGGCCGTCGCCTCAATCTGTCGTGCGGCGTTCATCCCGGCCTCGGACGAGCCCGAGATCAGGATGCCGGGAAACAGCCGCTGGGCGAGCGGCGGCGTCATCTTCAGGCGGTCGACGCGGTAGAACTCGCCGGGGAACGACACGGTGCCGCCCGCGAGCAGCAGCTTGATGATGGTCGTGTACTCGACGACCCGGTCGTACCGACGGTCGTGCGGCGTCAGGTCGTTCAGCGCTTCCAGATCGTTCTTGAAGCCACCAGCCACCATGTTCAGATAGAGCGGGCGATCGTAGAGGTGCCCGATCGTCGCCAGCATCTTCGCGACCGAGTACGGATGCATGTAGATCGGCTGAACGGCAACCAGCGGCGCCAGCGTTCGGGTATGCTGAACGATGATTTGCGAGACGAGCCACGGATCGACCAGGCCGTTGTCCGTGTAGACCAGGATCCCGGTACAGCCATAGCGCTCGCTCCACCGGGCCACGTCGACCACGCGGGCGAAGTAGTCTTCGCGGGGGACGTCCTTGGACTGGGGACAGGTCGAGAAGATCCGGAGCCGCGACCGATCGATGCTCATTCCAGCCTCACATTTCGCACGCAACACAAATCGTTGGGGCAACCCCTCGATCGAGTTGGGCTGCTGCGCCCCACGTGGGGCGCGCTATGCTCGACAACCGCATGACGGAGATGACGGCGACCGCTAACTCGTGAAACATCAACAGAAGCGGGTCGCACGCGCAAAACCGTGCAATCGGCTTCCCAGCAGTCACGCTCAGATGGTCAGCAAGAAAACGGCCAGCGCAATCGTGGCCGGTCGCCACGACTCAGCGCGGCGAGCGAGAGCGAGCCGTGGAAGGCGGTGGGGCCAACGGGGATCCAGGGGTCCCCGGATTCAACAATGAGCCGCCGCGAAGCCCACTCGTTGCTCTTGGGTTGGGCGGAGCGGCCGCCCCACCGCAAACTGAATAAGGAGACATCATGGACCCGCGCGCCTGGGACGTCATCGAATCCGAACCGATGACCGACAAGATCACCCGGCAGGTCACCCACGGCCGGATGGGCACGGTCGCCCGCTTCCATCTCGCCCGCCACGCCCTCGTCATCCGGCACTCGCATCCCGCCGAACAGTTCTCACACGTCGTACAGGGCAAGCTGCGATTCCGGTTCGACGATCGGGAAGTCATCGTCGGGGCGGGCGAGATTCTGACGATCCCGCCGAACGTCCCGCACGCGGCGGAAGCGATCGAAGATACCATCGTGTTCGATTTCTTCGCACCGCGCCGGGAGGACTGGATACGGAAGGAGGATGGATACCTGAGGCAGAAGAATTGACGATTGGCAATCTCGCAATCGCCAATCGCCGATCCTCAATTCTTCACGTTGACCCTGAGGGTAAGCGGCTCGCGCAGTCGGATGGTGACGCGCGCGCCCCGGGCCAAGCGCACTTCCTCGCCGCGCGTGGCCGCCACCACGCCGGTGCCGGCGCCAGCCCCAACGGCCCCGCCGACGAGCGCACCCTTCTTGCCGCCGATGATGGCCCCCACGGCGGCACCCGCGCCGGCGCCGATGCCGATCTTCTTGGCGTCTTCTCCCTTCGTGGCTTCAGCCTCGCGGGCAATTGGTAACGTCGTGATGTCGTACCGTTCGCCACCGGCCGTGAGCCGGTCGAACCGGATCGCGAGCCGCGCGCGGCCTTTCACGCGACGCCGTCCGCCACGACCGGCTTCGCGACCTGTCCTTCGACGGGATCTTCGACCTTGCTCTGATCCGACGCGACCGCCGTCCTGAGCATCACCGCGATCTGAGTGCCGGCCGGGATCGTGACCTCACGAAACGTCGGTCGCGGGGGCGCGGTCGGCGCGGGTTTGGCCGTCGCCGCGGGCGGCGCCGCTGGCTCAGGCGTCGCGGGCGGCGCGGCAGCCGTGGTTGGTGCAGGTGCCGCGGCTGGTGCAGGCGCGGCTGCCGGCGCTGGTGATGCCTGCGCCGCCGGCTGAGCTGCGGCGGCCGGTGGAGCCTCGCTCGGAGACGGACCTGAGCACGCTGTTGCGATCATCAGCGACGCAACGCTCAACACTCGCCACATATGTCCTCCTCAATCGTCAATCGCCAATCGTCAACCGTCAATTCTTCATGTTAGCCTTGAGACCTGATGCGAGCTTCTGCTTGGCGCCCGCGGCTTCTCGTGCCGCTCGCGCTGATCTTCACCCTCGCGCACGGTTCCGCCGCCGACGCTGCGAAATACAACAACACGCTCTTTGGCTATTCGGTCGACTATCCCGCGTGGTGGACAATCGATGCCAAGACGCTCTCCGACGGCGTGCGCTTCGTGATGCCGGGGTCCGACGCCATCTGGATGCAGATCCGCGTCGCCGAGAACCCTGAGGGTCAGAGCCTCGACGATCTGCTGGTCGTGCTCCTCAAGACGTTGAGCGGCACACCCGCGGGCCTCACGAACGAAACGGGCCTGCCGAAACCCGCGACAGCCGGCCAACCCGGCGCGGCGACCGGTGCCGCAGGCACGGTCGCCGCCGAGGCCGGACAGCCGGGGGCGGCGGCGCTTCTCGGTGCGAAGAGTCCGGCGCCCGGAACTGAGCAGGGGAAGCCGACTCCCAGTATCGCGGTGGGCGGCCCGCCCGGCTCGCCTGTTCCCGAGGTCGACCCCACCAAGCCGATCACCGGCGTCACGGTCCGCTGGATCACGCTCGACGGCGCCGAGGCCTGGTACGCGCAGAGCGAGGGGCAATGGATCGTGAAGTGCCTCAAGGACGGCTTCGTATACGAACTCAGCGCGAACAGCAAGTTCGGCACGATGTACGAGTGGTACTTCGGATCATTTTTCAACTCGTTCCGCTTCCAGCCGCGCCTCGGCAAGTAGTCAGACATTCGCCATCGCGCGCCCGAGCCCCGCTTGGAGGTCAGCCTGGTTCATGACCGGCTTGAATTCGATCTCCGCGTTGAATCCCATGAACAGCGGCTCGGCGATGACCGGAATGTCCGACGGATCCTTGAGATCGAAAAAAATGAACGCCGTTCGCTTGCCGTTTTCCGTGAAGAAGTACGCGGCTTCGGGTTTGAGCTGGCTCACCGTCGCCTCCAGGGTCCTCGGCAGGATGCCGCTCTTGATGGAGTCGTTGCCGGCCTCAACGGGGATCGAGATCTTCAGAAGCGTGCGCATGACATGTGCCTCCTTGCTCATCGTGAGTGGCGGGCACAGTACTATGGCGCACGCGCACATTCAAGCAGAGCCTGATAAGACCGGCGTCAAGCTCATCGTTAGAATCGCCGGGTTTCCGAACGATCGCGGGTCCGCCGGCATTGCGCTCTGGAAGGCTCCGCGAGGATTCCCGGAAGACATCGAGCACGCCATCCGGACGATCTACGTATCGATCCACAACCACACGGCGACCACGACGTTCGAGGGCGTCGCGCCGGGCATCTACGCCGTCACGGTGCTTCACGATCAGAACGACAACCGGAAATTCGACAAGAATCCGCTCGGGATCCCGCGGGAAGCCTGGGGCGTGTCGGGCAACGTGCGGCCGCGGATGCGGGCGCCCCGCTTCGCGGAAGCACGGTTTCGACTCGAAAAGGATCTCGCCATCGACATCCGGGTGCGTTGACAATCGCGTCAGGGCTGTGCACGATGGGTCCCGCAGCAGCGCTATCTTTCGAGACGGCCTGTTTTTGGCCTGATCCAGCGATCTTCCGGGAGGTGAACACGTGATGCGCCGTTCCTCGTTCTCTCTCGCGGGCGCGTTGCTCCTGACGCTCTCCGTCGGATTCCATGCCCAGGAGCCCTCCGAAAACCAGGGCCCTGGCCGGACGATGCGGCCGGTCATCCGGGGCCGGCAGTACGCGGTCTCCTCGATGAAGTCGCAGGCCACCGAGGCCGCGGTTCGGATTCTCGAGGCCGGCGGCAACGCCTTCGACGCGGCCGTCGCAGGTCAAGCGGTCCTCGCGCTGGTGGACCCGGGCTCGAACGGCTACGGCAGCGACACCGTCGTCCTCGTGTACGACGCGAAGTCGAAGAAGGTCTTCTCGATCAACGGTGAGGGAACCGCGCCGAAGCTGGCGACGATCGACTGGTACAAGCAGCACAACGACGGCAAGCTGCCCAACAGTGACGGCCTGCTCGCGGCCTCGCTTCCCGGCGTGGTCGACGCGTGGTACCTCATGCTCGATCAGTGGGGCACGATGAACTTCGCGCAGGTGCTCGCGCCGGCGATCGACGTGGCGGAGAACGGGTTCCCAGCCAGTGAAGGCCTCGCGCGCGCCATCTCGGGGTCGCAGAAGATCCGGAAGTACCCGTCGACGATGAAGGTGTACTTCCCGAACGGAAAGGCGCCGGAGGCCGGCGAGATCTTCCGCAACCCGGACGCCGGGCGCACGCTGCGCAAGCTCGTCGAGTCGGAGAAGACCGCTGCCGGCAAGGGCCGCCACGAGGCGCTCAAAGCCGCGCGCGATCGCTTCTATAAAGGAGACATTGCGCGGACGATGGCCGACTTCTCCGAGAAGAACGGCGGGCTCTATCGTTACGAGGACTTCGCCGGTTTCAGCGCGAAGGTCGAAACGCCGGTCTCGACGAACTATCGGGGCTACGAGGTCTACAAGAACCCGTCGGCCAACCAGGGTCCGGCCGAGCTTTTCACGCTGAATATCCTGGAGGGCTACGACCTGAAGAAGATGGGGCACAACAGCGCCGCGTTCATCCACGCGAGCGCCGAGGCGCTGAAGCTCGCCTTCGGCGATCGTGAGAAGTACCTCGGCGACATGGACTTCGTGAAGATCCCGTACGAGGGCCTCTTATCGAAGCCGTACGCGGCCGACCGCCGCGCGATGATCGACCCGAACAAAGCGTCGCTCGAGCTTCGTTGGGGCAACCCCTCGAAGTACATGAAAACGACCGAACCGCAGGGCGGCCGTGATCCCGTCATCAACTACGAAGGCGAATCCGACCACACCGGCGATACCAGCTACATCTCGGTCGTGGACAAGGATCGGAACATGGTGAGCTTCGAGCCGAGCCTGCACAGCGGGTTCGGTACCGGGGTCGTCATGGGCGACACCGGTCTCATCTTCACCTGCCGCGGCGACTACTACTCGCTCGTGCCGGGCGAGACGAACGCGCTCGAACCGGGCAAGCGGCCGCGCAGCACGCTCCAGAGCACGCTGGTGATGAAAGACGGCCAGCCGTTCATGGTGCTGGGCAGCCCGGGCGGCGACGATCAGATCATGCGGACGATGCAGACGCTCATCAACATGGTCGACTTCGGCATGAACGTGCAGCAGGCCATCGAGGCGCCGCGGTGGGCGACCCGCAGCTTCCCGGCGTCGCCGTTCCCGCACACGATGTATCCGGGTGACTTGTCCGTCGAATCGCGGGTTCCCGAGTCGGTGCAGAAGGAGCTCCTGGCCAAGGGACACAAGCTGCGCGCGGGCGCGCCGTGGTCGATGGGCTCGCTCGCGGGGATCGTGGTGGATATGAAGCACGGCGTGCTGAGCGCGGGCGCCGATCCGCGCGTCGAGGCGTACGCCTGGGCCCGGTAAACATGTGGTGACCTTCAAACCGGGGTCTTCAACGCGCCCACCAGCCCGTTGGGGTGGGAGATCCGCCCGGGTAGCGTTCTGACGAGGCCGCGCGCAAGCGCGGCCTTTGTTTTTAGGCGTTTCCGCGGTTGACATCTGATGCGTGATGCCTGATGATCACATCATGCGGACCACGCTGGATATCGACGACGATGTGCTCCAGGCGGCGAAGGAGATCGCGGCCAGCCGCCGGCTGACGGCGGGTCAGGTGTTGTCCCAGCTTGCTCGCAAAGCACTCGAACCGGTGCAGACGATGCGCCTGCGGAACGGGGTACCGGTCCTTCCCCGCCGACCCGGGGCCCCGCGGATGACCATGAAGATGGTGAACGAGCTGCGAGATGACCCGTGAGTCGGGCGGCGCTGCTCGACGTCAACGTGCTCGTGGCCCTCTTCGACCCTGAACACGTGCATCACGAGACGGCCCACGACTGGTTCTCTGACAATCAGGCCGAGGGATGGGCGACCTGCCCGCTGACCGAGAATGGTTTCGTGCGCGTGTTGTCCAATCCGGCCCGCGGCGGCGAGGTATTCCGTCCCGCAGAACTTGTCGCGCGCATGCGCAGGTTTTGTCGGATCAATACACATCAGTTCTGGCCAGACGCCCTGTCCCTAAGAGATGGTGCGGTCTTCGATCCATCGTTCGTCGGCAGCCATCGGCACGTGACTGATGTCTACCTGCTGGGTCTGGCGATGTCACGCGGCGGCCGGCTCGCCACGTTCGATCGCGGCATTCCGTTGAAGGCGGTGGTGGGCGCGAAACCCAGCCACCTGGCCGTCATCGCGCCGGTGGACTCCGCGTAAGGTGCACTCCGACCTCACGTCGACAGACCGCCTGGTGCGGCCCTGTACCGCGCACCCAGCGCCATCCGAATCCCGAACTCTCGCGTCCGCTCCGGGACGGCGGCCGCCGGCATCGGCGTTCGTGATGCGCGACCGCGCCCTTCAGGGCATCGTGTTCGCCGGGTGGAGTGTCGGCGTCGCACGTCGGGACGAACATGTCGCGAGCGGTGAGATCCCACGGAAGGCCGATGACTAGGCCACGCTGCAGACGCGGTGCCCGCCGGCGGCACCGATGGACTCCACCGCTGGATACCGCCTTGCGGCCAGAGCGTCCAGCACACGGCGCGCGAGCGGATCCGCGTCCGCAATGCAGGCGTTCATCGACACGCCGCGATAGGAGTGGCCGGCGACGAAGAGTCCGGGGTGAAGGTGAAGCAGCGACGCGATCAGGTCGAGCCTCGACTGGTGGCCGATTGTGTACTGCGGGATGCCGACGCGGTGTCGAACGACCAGACTGAAGAGTGGGGCATCCGTCAGACCCATGGTGTGCTGGAGATCGGCACGGGCCTGGAGAAGCAACTCCGCGTCCGACAACGTTACCGCTTCGGGATCGTGCGCGCCTCCGAACATCGCGCGCATCAGCACGCGACCGTGTGGCGCGCGGCCCGAATAGATGCTCGAGTCCCAGAGCACGCCGAGCGCACGTGGACCTTCCCCGCGCGGCACGAGGAAGCCGAAGCCGTCGGCGATCAGATTGTGCCCGCCGGCGTTCACTGGCCCGGACTGAGACCGCGACGCCGCGTCGAAGCCGAGGCAGACCACCGCCAGCGGCGCGGTCGCGATCCCGCCAATCGCACGGGCCAGCCTCGCATCGACTGGCTGGAGCAGTCGCGATGATTGGGCGGCCGAGCCTGCGAGGATGACCGCGTCGGCGTCCACGGGAGGTGCATCCTCCAACGTGAGGACGAAGCGCGTCGAGCGCGTGTCGGTTCGGATCCCGTGATGCGCATCGAGTTCGGCGCGTTCGTGGATGCCGACGACAGAGGTGCCGAGCCGGACCCTGTGCCCGAGGGCGCGGACCAGCGCGTCGACCAGATCCTGCATCCCGCCGCGAAACGAGGTCAGCCGACCGGCTGGCGCGCCGAGGGCGCTCTCTGCGGCCGCGACGCGGCGACGCGCGCGTCGCCTCGCGAACATTGCGCGCACCAGGCTGCCGTACCGCGTCTCCATCTCCCACATCTTCGGGAAGCACGCGCGCAAGGACAGCGTGCGCGAGTCCCCGGCGAAGATGCCGGAGACCATCGGGTCGACGAGCAGCGCCGCAGCCTCTCGACCGATGCGCCGTGCCGCAAAGTCATGGATGCTCTCATCCGGGTCCACTCGTCCCCGCGCGAACGGCTCCGCCAGCAACCGCAGCTTGCCCCTGAACGACAACAAATCGCTGCGCGCGAAGGCGGTCACCGAGGTGGGAATCTCGTGGAGCCGGCCGCGCGCGAACACGAACCGCCGGCGCGCAGCATCGTTGCTGGAGAGCACGAGCGGCGCCAGTCCGAGGCGACCGACGAGCGCCAGGGTGGCTGGCGCGTTGTCGAGAAACCCGTTCGGCCCCCGCTCGCAGAGATAGCCGTCGAATCGCTCGGTTCGGATGTTCCCACCGGCGCGGTCGCTCCGTTCGAACACGATGACATCGACCGGATCCGCGGCGTCCGACAACCTGTCCAGCGCTTCAGCCAGCGCGAGGCCCCCGATGCCGCCGCCGACGATGGCGACGCGCGTCATGCAAACACTCGCACGGGCTCGCCCGCAGCCGCCAGGTGCCGCTCGACGAGCTGCCCCAGCGCCTCGATGAACCCAGGATGACCGTTCAGCGCCTCGCTCCGAAGGCATTCACGAATGCCGGCGCGCTTGGCCCGTTCCGCGAACAGGAGATCGATCTCGTACAGCGTCTCGATGTGATCGGACACGAAGGAGAGGGGCACGATGAGGAGGTGTTTCACGCCCTCCTGGCCCAGCCGGTCGATCAACTCGTCGGTGCCGGGGCCGATCCACCGCACCGGACCCACCCGCGACTGGTAGCCGAGGAGCTGCCGGTTGGAAACCCGCAGGCGCTCCCACACGCCGGACCGCGTGGCTTCGATGTCCGTCACGTAGGGATCGCCACGATCCACGAGCGCCTGGGGCAAGCCGTGCGCGCTGAAGAGAATCACCGCATCCGATCGAACGGCCGGCGAGAACCGATCGAGCGCGTGCCGTACCGTATCGGCGAGGGCATCGAGATAGAAAGGCTCTGCAGGATATCGATCGATGTCGGTGACGTCGAAGCCTGCATCCCGCCACTCGGACGATTGGAGCACCCGCTCCAGCTCGTGCCTCCACGAGCCCGTCGTGGCGTGTGACCAGTGCGGAAACAGGGACAGGGTGACGATACGGGTGATGCCTTCGGCTCGGATCTTGCGGAGCGCATCGCCGATGCTCGGCTTCAGGTAGCGCATCGACACGAACACCCTGAATGATCCCGCGCGGGTCCCGCGGCCTGCGTTCAGCCGGGTCTCCAGCAGCCTGGCCTGGCCGGCCGTCGACGCTCGAATCGGCGACCCACCGCCGATGCGCCGGTAGTTCTCGCGCACCGACGGCGCCCGCCACTTCGCGAGCGCCCGGCCGAACGCGGGCTGAATCATCGCGCCGGCGGGCAGCGCGATGATGTCGCGATCGGAGAACAGCTCCGTCAGAAACGGCTCGACCTCGTCGAGCGTCGTGGGGCCGCCGAGGTTGTACAGCAGGACGGCGGTCATTGGATTCATGTTGGCTTTGGGCTTGGGCCTCGTCAAATCGTTCGGGAAAACATCCGCTGCTCCACTGGCTTCTGCCGCAGATAGTGGTCGAACACCATGCAGATGTTCCTGACGAACAACCGGCCTCGCACCGTCACCTGCAAGCGATCCGGTCTCATCGTCACGAACCCGTGCGCCGCGGGACCTGAGGCCAGCGCGATCAGCTCCCGCGCAAAGTAATCCTCGACCGACACCCCGAAGCGGCGCTCGACCTCGGCAAGGTCAACCGTGAAATTGCACATGAGCTGCGTGATGACGAAGCGCCTGAGCAGATCGTCCCGCGTCAGCGGCAAGCCGCGCTCGATCGGAAACCGTCCGGCATCGAGGGCCGCGTAATAGGACGACAGCTTCTTCACATTCTGCGCATACGCGCCGCGGATGTCGCCGATCGCGGTGAGGCCCGCCGCCACCATGTCGGTCGCCAGCCTGGTCGTGTACCCCATGAAGTTCCGGTGGAGAGCGCCCCGCTCGGCCGCGCGGGCCAACTCGTCATCCGGGCGCGCGAAATGGTCCATCCCAATCTGGCGGTAGCCCGCGTCCAGGAACACGTCGACCGCGGCGCCGAACAGGTCGAGCTTCAGCTCCGGCGAGGGCAGATCGCGAGGCTCGATCTTCTTCTGGTTCGCTCGCAGCCACGGCACGTGCGCGTACGAGTAGACCGCGACCCGCTCCGGGCGCATCTCGACCACCGATTCAATCGTGCGGCTGAATGTTTCCAGTCGCTGACGCGGCAATCCGTACACGAGGTCGACGTTGATCGAGTGGAACCCGGCGCCGCGGGCGTCGTAGAAGAGCGACCGGGTCGCGGCCGCGCTCTGGCGGCGACCGATGGCCTCCTGCACCTCCGGCGTGAAGTCCTGGACGCCCATCGAGAGGCGATTGAATCCCAGCGCGCGCAGCGTGTCGATCTGCTCGCGTGTCGTGACGCGCGGATCGACCTCGACGCCGCCCTCGGCCTGCGGATCGATTCCAAAATGACGCTGCACGCCGGCGTGGAGCGCCGTCAACTCGGCCGAGGTGAGGTAGGTCGGCGTGCCGCCACCCCAGTGATACTGGATGACTCGCCGGCGGTGACCCAAGCGATCGGCGAGCATCCCGATCTCGCGCAGGAGATAATCCAGGTACCGCGAGACCACCTCGCGGCGGCGCGTGGCAATCACCGCGCAGCCGCAAAACGTGCAGCGCTCTTCGCAGAACGGCAGGTGCAGGTAGAGCGAGAGCGGCTCGGAGTCGAGCGTCGCCGCCTCATCGAGCTTCGCACCATAGGCGTCCGCCGTAAACGAGTCGCTGAATTCAACAGCTGTCGGATACGACGTGTACCGAGGACCTGCCTTGTCGTACATCCGAAGCAGGTCGGCCGTGATCGAGGCGACAGCGGTGGCCCGCATGGCCCGGCAGGTCGCAACCGCGGTGCCACTGCCGGCGATCTTCACAAACGTTTGGTTTTGGGCGACTTTCAGGAATCCGGATTGAGAACGGCCGGCCCGGTGCCGGAATTCCGGCAGCGAGGCCGCTCAGGCCTTCGGATAACTCTTGTCCGCCCAGCGTCCTTCGCAGCCGTTCGTCATCAGGTAGCCACGGCGCTGCAGCAACGACCCGGGCAGATCGTCCGGCACCCTCAGCACGAGCCGATCGGATCCGCCCGCGAGGCACGCGAGCTCGAGCGCGTCGAGGAGCGCGCAGACGATGTTCTCTCGGCGGCAGTCGCAGTCGGGGGAAACCCCGAGATCGGTGACGCGGAGCTCCATGTCCGTGCGGTGATACGCAGCGGCGCCGACGACTCGTTCCCCGCACACGGCGACCAGACAGGGGCCTTCCATGACCCGGACGCCCCGGCCCGGCGAGAGGGCGGCGTCGCGAAACAGGCGGGTGAGATCGGCCACGGCTACGGCATGCTTGTCCGGACCGAGGACGCGAATCTGATACGTCTCTTTCGAGTCGACGACGGCGGGACTGGGCGATTGCATGTTGGCTGCTGAAGCAACGAGAGGGCCAACGTCGGGATGCGCGGGATCTGTCATCCTTTCAGGATTGGACGCTCTCCGTGACAACGAGAACCCGGCGAGGACGCCGGGAATCCGGGGACGCCCGTGTTGTCCTCAGTACGGGCTGCGACGCGCGAACTGGGACCAGTCGCTCGATGCGAGGCCGTAGGTCCCGTCGGGCTTCCGGTGCAGAAATTTCACCTCGACGAGCATATCCAGCAGGCATCGGCATACGTCGTCATCGAGGCCCCAGAGCCGTCGCGCCTGCGCGAGCGTCAGCCGCAGGCCCGGCATCTCGAGAAACTCCCCTTTGATACGCGCAAGCTGGCCGGCGACATCGACGGCAACACAACATGGATCAACCGTGGCGGTCGTCATCGTGGCTCACCCCACGGCGGCCCGCACGACCCTCGCAAGGGTCACGAGCGCGAACACCTGAAACATGAAAATCACGACGAAGCACGCCCGGAGAATTCGCCACTCGAGGCCGGGATCCGCTTCGCCGTGGTAGATGTCCGTCAGCGCCAGGTGACTAAGGAGGACCGCAAGAAGTGAAAGCACGCCCAAGGCGAGCGACATCCTTGCGGACGTTTTCAGATCGAGCATGTCGGGTGAGCCTTCGCAAGCCGGGTGCCAGCTCGTCAGGCGCAAGTTTTCGAGCGAAATCGAGAGTGTCCGTTGTCAGGGGCCCAGCCGTTCGGCATCAGGGTTGCGTGGACAACGGACGCCTTCGGTCCGGACGACGGGTGCGGTGTTGGCCACGGGCCGGCGCGCTAACGGGTTTCCGGCGTCCTGGCCCTCCAGCGGCCGAAGACCCTGAGCCGGCGGGCCGGAACCGTCGTTGCAAGGCTCACTCTTTCGATGCGCATCCTGGTCGTCGAAGACGAGCATCGGATGGCGCTCTACATCAGCCAGGCGCTGATCGAGGAGGGGTTTGCCGTCGATCTCGCGCACGACGGAGCCCGGGGGCTGGAGCTCGCGCAAACGTACGATTACGACGGTGTGGTGCTCGACCTGATGCTCCCGCGTCTGGACGGCCTCGCGCTCTGTCGCCGGTTGCGGGAAGCGGGCCGGCAAGTGCCCGTTTTGATCCTCTCCGCCCGTGACATGGTCGAGGATCGCGTGCGCGGCCTCGACGCGGGCGCGGACGACTACCTGATCAAACCGTTTGCGGTTGCGGAGCTGACGGCCCGTCTCCGCGCGCTGCAGCGGCGCCATCAGCGTACTGAGATACCGACCCTGACGGTCGGCGCCCTCGAGCTCGATCCCGCGACCCGAGTGGTGCGGCAGGCCGGTCGTGCGGTGAGTCTGACGCAAAAGGAGTACGCGCTGCTCGAATACCTGATGCGACGGTCCGGCTATGTGCTGACCCGCAGCATGATTGCCGAGCACGTCTGGGACTTTACCTTCGATCACGCCAGCAACGTCGTCGACGTCTACGTGAAGCATCTGCGCGGTAAGATCGACGAGCCTGGCCGCCAGAGCTTCATCCAGGCGGTGCGCGGGGTGGGCTATGTTCTCCGCGATCCAGCGACGGCTGCGACTTAGCAGCGTTCGGGCCCGCCTCACATTCTGGTACCTCCTCACGCTGGGGACGACGCTGGTCCTGTTCGGCTCCTTCGTCCTTCTGATTCGCGCGCGCACGTTGTATCGAGAGCTCGACGCCGACCTCGAGGTGCGGGCCCATCAGCTCGCGGGCGACCTGCGCACGTCGCTGCTCGCGCTGGATGTCGGTGAGCGTCTCGCCGCCGAGCCGCGCGCGGTTGAAGCCCCGCTGACGGTCTGGGAATCTCCGGACACCCTGCTGTTTCGATCGCCCGCCTTCCCCACGCTCGACTGGGCCGGCGAACGCACGTTGACCACCGCCATTCGGGATCATCGATCGATCGTCGGCGTCGTCGGCCGGGGAGGCGTTCCCTTGAGGATGGCCAGCGTGGCGATCGGCCGCCCTGGAACCGAAGGGATCGTCCTCCAAGTGGCCGCCTCGACACTGCCGGCGCGGCAGACGCTGTGGCAGCTCGCGCTCGCGATGCTGGCCTCCATCAGCATCGTCCTCATCATGGCGAGCTATGGCAGCGGCGTGACGGCTCGTCGTGCGCTCGCGCCGGTCGACGCCATCGTCGATCGCGTGCGGCGGATCCAGGCCAGCCGCCTCGGCGATCGGCTCGACATCCAAGCCGGCAGCGACGAGCTCGATCGGCTCGTGTCGATGCTCAACCAGATGCTCGACCGCATCGAAGTCTCGATGCGGAGCGCCCGCCGATTCGCGGCCGACGCCTCGCACGAGCTGCAGACGCCGATTGCGGCGATGCGAGGGGTCATCGAGGCTGGCCTTCGAAACGGGGGGCGAGGGGCCGACTACCCGCGCGTTGCCGCTGATCTTCTGATAGAGATCGAACGATTGTCCGATCTCGTGCGTGATCTCCGGCTGCTCGCGCTCGCCGAAGCGGGCCACCTTCTCGAGCCCCCGGTCCCGATCGATCTGGCGGCGCTCGCGGGCGAGTGCTGCGAGATCGCGCAGGCGATCGCTGAAGAGAAGCAGGTCGCCGTGACCGTCGATGTCCGCGATCGTCCGGTCGTTTCGGGCAGCGCGCTGCACCTTCGCCGTCTCGTGCTCAACCTGGCGCAGAACGCCATCCGCTACTCGAGACCTGACTCGTCCGTCTGCGTCTCGATCCGGACGCTCGACGGCCGCGCCGTCCTCGGCATTCAGGATCATGGCTGCGGTATCGGGGCCGACGACCTTCCCCACATCTTCGAGCCGTTCTACCGGGCCGACCCGGCACGGGCCCGGGACACCGGCGGCACCGGCCTGGGTCTGACGATCGCCGACCAGATCGCCCGCGTGCACGGCGGTTCCATCACTGTCACGAGCGCCCTCGACCAGGGTTCGACCTTCACGCTCTCGCTTCCCCTCGTCTCGAAGTCGGGCAACACACCCGGGAACGCCTGATCCGCATCCTACCGCTCGATGAACGTTCGTTCAGCGGACTTTCATCAAATTTTCATACTGAATACCTAGTATCGCCTCGAAGCGGGATGGCCGCGACCGGACGCGTGCGGTCGCCAAGCCATCCTCCATAAAAGCACGGAGAACGCCATGCAGTCATTCGGCAAGACCGTCCTCCGGGTTCTCGTCGCCGGGATTGCCCTGGTGTGGCTCGTCCAGACGGGGTCGGCGTCGAGCAACTCCGCCCCGGCCGGGTCCGCAGCAAAGGCGTCGTCCCAGCAAGCCGCCGGGGAGTACGTTGGCCAGGAAAAGTGCACGAGCTGCCACGAAGCGCAGACCAACGCGTACAAAGCCACACCGCATGGCCGCTCCTCTCTCGAACGTAGTCCGGCCGCGGCGCAGGGTTGCGAAACGTGCCACGGACCGGGCAAGGGGCATCTCGACGACGTCGGCGACAAGACGAAGATCAGGCGGTTCAGCACGACTGGCATGGCTCCGCGTGAGGCAAGTGAGATCTGCGCGACTTGCCACGACCGCGGCACACACGCACTCTGGACGGGGAGCCAGCACGACCAGCGAAATGTCGGCTGCCCGACGTGTCACAGCGTGCACAGCCCCAAGGGCGAGAAGCAGATCAAGGCGACAACGCAGCCGGAGCTGTGCTCCACTTGCCATCGCAATGTCGTGAACAAGATTTCCCGCTTCAACCACATGCCGGTCCGCGAGGGCAGCCTGGTGTGCTCGTCATGTCACAACCCGCACGGATCCCCCAACGTCAAGCTGCTCAAGGCGGGAACGACGGTCAACGAAGCCTGCACGAGCTGCCACGCCGAGAAGCGCGGGCCGTACCTCTGGGAGCACGCGCCGGTCGCGAATGCCTGCGTGACATGCCACGAGCCGCACGGATCGAACAACGAGCGGCTACTCGTCGCTAAGGTGCCGTTCCTCTGTCAGCGGTGCCATGTGACGTCGCGACATCCTCCAACCGTGTACGAGGGCTTCACGCTGAGGACCTCCGCCAGCGCCAACAGGCTGATTGGATCCGGCTGCGTGGTGTGCCACGTGCAGATCCATGGCTCCAACGCGCCGTCTGGCAAGTACTTCCACCGCTAGCCGTGCTTGCACGGCGTGGAGATGAATGTGGCACAAACCTGTCAAATGTCGCCGTGCAACCACGGCTTAGCCGCGGCCGCGCGAGCGGCCGCGGATCTAGTAACGAAGCGGAGCTTCGTTACAAGGAGAATGGCGATGTGCAACAGACTGACGATTGCGACGGCCGTGCTCGTGGTGGCCTCCGCGGGCGTCGCCATGGGACAGCAGCCCCCCGCGGCGCCCCACGCGCCGACCGTCACTATTGGGTCCATGGAATTCGGCGGGCGGGTGTCTACGGTCGATGGCGACAAGGCACGATTCGAGCGCTTCCGCGACCTGCGGGACGGCGCTCTTTCCCGAATCGTGTTCGGCAAGGAGACTCCCGAGTCCGCCACCCGGCTCCTCGTCCAGAACAACACCCCCGGTGTCGTCGGTGTGCCGGGCAACGTGGCGCAGCTCGCGACCGGATCAATCTACCGAAGCCTGGCGAAACCGTTCGACATCCAGGCGCGCCGTGATGTGGCCGGCCTCACCGCGTCGTTTGCCTCCAGCAAGGACCTGACGTTCAACTTTTCGTTCAACTCGACGGCCAGAAACGGGCACGAGCCCAAAGGCGCGTCGTTTGGGTTCAGCGTCGCCGACCAGTTGCCGGTCCCGCTCGACAACCGGACGAACGACTTTTCGGCGGCCGCGGAATGGACCAAGCCTGAGGGGATGGTCCGCGTCGCGTGGGACGGGTCCTGGTTTCACAACAACATCCACGAGCTGCTGTTCGACAACCCCGTCAGGGCGACCGATACGAGCCCGATCGACTTCAGCGGGTACAGCAACGGCCGCGGCGCCGCGCGGAGCCGCATGTCGGTGCCGCCAAGCAACAACCTCAACACCGTGAGCGCCATCGGTCTGTACAAGATGCCGGCGCACAGTGCCGTGAATGCCCAGCTCTCCTTCACGACGATGAGACAGAACGACACGCTCATCCCGTGGACGAGCAATGCGGTGATCGCCAGCCCGGCCGTGTACAAGAATTTTCCCGGCCTTGCGAGCCTTCCGCGCAACACCGCCGAAGCGGAGGTGCGGGGTGTCAACGCGCTCGTCAACTACACCACGCGGCCCACTCGCTTCTTTGGGCTGACCATGAGGTACCGCTACAACGATCGCCAGAACCGGACGCCGACGTTCGACGCGAGGGAGTACGTCCGGTTGGACGCGGTACCCGAGGAGACCGGTGGCGAGACCGAACCGTTCAACATTAGACAGAACACGCTCGACGTGAACGGATTGTTCAACGTGACGTCGAGAACATCCATCAGGCTCGGCTACACCCTCGATGACTTCAAGCGGACGAGCCGGGAACTCAGTGGTTCGACGGACTACACCTTCCGCACGACGGTCGACACCGTAGGGAACCAGTACCTCATGGTGCGGCTGATCTATGAGCACTCGGAGCGAGTCGGCACGGGCTTGTCCGTGGAGCTTCTCGAGGAAGCCGGATTTCAACCGGGCCTGCGGACGTACGACATTGCGGATCGCGTTCGGGACCGAGGCTGGATGGCGTTCACCGTGACCCCGGTGTCGCTTCTCGATCTCAGCTTCGCGGTGGCCGCCGGCAGGGACACGTTTGGGGGGCCGGGCCGCGAGTTCGGTCTGATGGACAACAAGAACACTGTCTACAACTTCGGGATCAACGCGAGCCCGATGCCGAGCGTGCGGGTGGGGGCGAACTACGGCCGCGACCAGTACGTCAGCAACCAGGCGTCGCGAAACGCGAGTCCCGCCGGCACCGACTATGGCACCTGGTTCGACCCGAACCGAAACTGGTTCCTGAACAACGACGAGAAGGTCAACATCGCGACCATCTACCTCGACTTGATCAAGGCGATCGAGAAGACCGACATCAGCGTGAGCTATGACTACAGCGACTCGAACAACGCGTACATCCATAGTGGTCCGCGAATTCAGGAGCTGTCCACGAACAAGGCGCTGTCCGGCCCCTCGGCCATCCTGTACCCCGGGTTCACGATTCCTTCCCCGTGCGCAGCGGGGCTCACGTCCTGCTTCGAGCCGCTGCCGGCCATCACGAACAAGTGGCAGCGCTTCATGGTGGATCTCAAGTACATGTTTGCGGCCAAGGTCGGCGTCGGCCTCGGCTACTGGTACGAGAAGTTCGACATCAGCGACTACGCGACAGTCGATGTCCCCGGCCAGCCGGGCACGCCGCGGATCGACTACCTCGGTGAGATCAGCACTGGCTACGGAAACCGGCCCTACAAAGGCAACACAGGGTTCTTCCGCATCCTGTACTTCTTCTGACATCGCCACGGGAAGGGCGCTGGCGCCCTTCCCGCCTCATTCATCTCAGCCTGCCGGCACGTCGGCGTGGCCTGACGGCAGTGGGGCCGGCTGCCCGGCGGCCGGAAAATGAACGGGTTTTCACCGGAAGTTCATCCGCCCGTCATCCACGACTTGCATCATGCGGTTATGAAGCGTGCGCTCGTAGTCGTACTGCTCGTTGCAGGGGTCGGGGTCGTGGTCGCCCGGATCCAAACGCCGCCCCTGCCGAACGGCGTGCGTCTCACCGCCGGCGACGCCCCGTCGAACGCCGTCGAGCGCGGCCGGCTGGTGTACCGACGCTACGGCTGCGCCACATGTCACGGCGTCGACGGCAAGGGGGGATTTCCAAACCAAAACGCTGAAACGGACGGCAAGGTGCCGGCTGTTATCTATGTGGCCGAGGGATACACGGACCGGGAGCTTCGCCAGCGCCTGCTCGACGGCACGCCAACGGTCGGGAAGGCGGACGCGAAGGGACCTCGTCCTCCCTACCGAATGCCCGGCTGGCGGGCCCAGATGACGGATCGCGAGGTCGATGACCTCGTGCAGTACCTGAAAAGCCTGTATCCAAAGTCAGCGGGTGAGAAATGGCGCTGAGCCACTGTGAGGAAACCACACGTCGACGGACGGCTCGAGATCTGGTGAGCGCTCGCGACGGCACGACCAGGAGGATCGTATGAACAAACAGATCGTGATACTCGCACTTGCGGTCGCAGCCCTCGCCGGCACCGTGATCGTGGTCGCACAGGATGAGCCGATCGATCCCCGTATCCTTACCTACGACAAGGGGCCCGACAAGATCAATGTCTCGAAGTATCCGGCCGAGATGCAGAAAGCCTACAAGCAGTTTGCGACGAAATGCGCGAAGTGCCACACGCTGGCGCGCGCCATCAACTGCGAGTTCGCGGTCGACGACGAGTGGGAGCGCTACGTCAAGCGGATGATGCGGAAAGCCGGATCCTTCATCACGCCGGACGAGGGCAAGCAGATCTTCGAGTTCGTGACCTATGACTCGAAGATTCGCAAGAGGGCGCTCTACGACAAGAAACTGGCCGAGACCAATGCTAAGTAGGGCCGACCTTCGGGTCGGCCCATGTCTGGAGCCCTATGGCGCGCGCGCTTCTTCTGACGGCGGTCGCGGCGATCTCAGCGGCGATTTGGGTGGTCCTGCTCCCGCCGGCCGCAGTCGATCAACCGATCCCGTTCGATCACGCGAAGCACACCGAAGTGACCTGCGTCGCGTGCCATCGCGGCGCCGAGCGCTCGGCCCGCGCTGGGATTCCGGAAGTGGCCGCGTGCCTGAACTGTCACGCAACGCCGCCTCGCCCAGTGGAGGTCGTGCTGAGCGCGGGGCCGGCGCTCCCCGGGTCGGACGGCCAAAAACCGACATGGGACGAGCTGGCGCGCAGAGCGCGCCCGGCGTGGGTCCGGGTCACACGGCTGCCGGACCACGTGATGTTCTCCCACCGCCGGCACGTCACGTCCGCGAAGCTCGATTGCGCGTCGTGTCACGGCGACATGCGCGCACGGCGGGACGCGCTCACTTCCGCGCCGGTGCGTCTCGACATGAACGCCTGCCTCTCGTGCCACAAGACTGAGGGCGCCACGGAAGACTGCGTGGCGTGTCATCGCTGATGCCTGAACCCGTCACCAGGCGTGAGTTCTTGTCGTACAGCGGCGCCGCCCTGACCGGCGTGACACTGGGACAGCTCGGACGACAGTGGCTCGCCTCCACCACACCGGCTGTTGTGCACGCGTCCGGATCAGAGGTGTGGGCGACGAGCGTTTGCCGTGAATGTCCGGCCAGCTGCGGGTTGCGCGCCCGAATGATCGGCGGTGTCCCCGTCAAGCTCGAGGGCAGCCCGCTCTGCCCGATTGGCCGCGGCCGTCTGTGCGCGAAGGGTCAGGCGTCACTCGAGTCCTACTTCGATCCCGATCGCCTGATCGGCCCGGCGAGACGAGTCGGCGAACGCGGTGCAGGACGCTGGGAACCGATCCCGTGGCCCAAGGCCCTCGACCTCGTGACGGCTCAGATCCGCGAATCGGTCTCCGCGGGCCGCCCGGGCCTCGTCGCGCTGGCCGTCGACGAAGACGGTCCGCCCGCCGACGCATGGTCGGACGCCTGGCGCGCGATCGGCGCCCGGACATTCCGCACGCCGATCGACACGGCCACTCGCCTCCGCCCGCGCTTCGAGGCGCTCACCGGCGTGAACGGCGATCCGATGTTCGATCTCGAGCGCGCAAGCCACGTCCTGTCGTTCGGCGCCCCGATTGTCGAAACGTGGCTGTCGCCGGTGTGGGCGCAGCGCGCGTTTGGCCGATTCCGTCGCGGACCATCGCGACAACGCGGCCGGCTCGTGCAGATCGATGCGAGGCGATCGGCCACGGCGAGGAAGGCCGACGAGTGGCTGTCCGTGCTGCCCGAACATCAGGCGCTCCTGGCGTACGGGATCGCCTCGGTGCTGCTGCGCGAAGACCGCGTGCAGCGGGGACTCCTCGACGAGTTTGGCGGCAACCTCCGCGAATTCCAGCGCGACGTGATCCCGCACTACACCCCAGACCAAGTCGCGGCGGCGACCGGCATTCCCGTCGTCACCATCCTGCGCTTGGGGCGCGACCTCGCGGACAGCCCGCGTCCCGTCGTGGTCGTCGCTGCCGATGCGAACAACAGCCTGATCGATGCCGTCTTCACGCTCAACGCGTTGATCGGCGCTTTCGATCGGCCGGGCGGAGTCTTCGTCGCACCGGCGTCGATCGACCGGCGCGGCGTCGAGGACGAACCTTTGGAGGCGCTCGGCGATCTGAAGCCCCGGGTGGTGGCGCTCGCGGATCCTTCCCCGTTCCGCACCCTGTCGGCCTCGCCGGATCTCGGGCGCCTGCTCGAGGGCGCGCGCTTCGTCGTGAGCCTCTCCCCCTATCTGGATGAAACCGCCGCGTTCGCGGATCTGCTGCTGCCGACCCACACGCCGCTCGAAAGTTGGCACTGCGCCGTGCCGGCGCCGGCGGTTGCCGCGGAAACGCGCAGCATCGCGATGCCGGCCGTAAAGCCCCGGCTCGACACCGCCGATCGCCTGTCACTCGTTGCATCGATCGCGCGGAGAATCGGCGCGCCTGAGCAGGCCACCGACGAGCCGATCTCGACCGAACGCATCGCACGCGGCGAGATCGATCGACTGTGGCGCCTTCGCCGAGGCGGACCGTACAGCGTGGTGTACGAGACCGAGTGGCTCGAGCAACTGGAGAGAGGCGGCTGGTGGGCCCCCGCCGCCGAGTCGCGCGAGGATTTCACGAACCGGATCCTGCAGGCCGGCGGCTGGATCGACCCGTACTTCCAGGCCGGTCAGATCGAGCAGAGCCTGCGGGAACGTCGTGGCCTGCGCTTCGCGCTGCCGGTCGCGATTCCAGCCGTCCCCCCCGCGAAGATTGAGATCAAGCCGGTGGATGGCGCCGGCCGCGATGGCTTCGGCAAGGGCGCCACCCTTCGGCTCGTCACGTTCACGCCCGCGGTGGTCAGCCTCGCGGGCAACCCGAATCAGCCAGTGATCTACGAGCTTCTGGGCCAGCCCGATGCTGCGCCGTGGCAACCATGGGCGGAGCTGCACCCCGAGACCGCCGCCCGTCTCGGCATCGAGTCCGGACATCGCATTCGAATCACCTCGCGTGTAGCGACCATCGAAGCCATGGCCGTGCTGGTCGAGGGGATGTTGTCCGACGTCGTCGCGGTCGCGTCCGTGCCGTCGGTCCCTGGTGCGGGACGATGGGCGCGGGTCATCGAAGGCGACGCCCGGAGTCTAGTGGCGCTTGCCGATCCGGCCGGACCCTGTCTGGTCGTCGTAGCGCGTGCGTAGGCGGCTGCGGCGCGACGCGCCGCAGCAAGGCCAAGGGCCGGGGTCCCAACGGGCAGCCGCGTTGGGGTGGTAGACCGTCGCGCCGTCGCGCGCAGCGCGTAGAACGCGTGAGGAGCCCCACGCGCATTAGAAGAGAGAACCGTCATGCCACGCTGGGGACTCGTCATCGACCTCGATCGCTGCACCGGCTGCCAGGCCTGCGTGGTCGCCTGTAAGCACGAGAACAACGTGCCGTTTTCGACGCCCGCGGAAGCCACGCACGGGCGGCTGCTGACGTGGATCCACCTGGTGCCCGCGGAAACGCCGGGACGTGTCGGGCCGTCCGCGTTGCCGTTGATGTGCCAGCACTGCGACCGTCCGCCGTGTACGGATGTGTGTCCGACCAGCGCGACGTATCTGAGCCCCGAGGGCATCGTGGCGCAAGTGTATCCACGGTGCATTGGCTGTCGTTACTGCACGAACGCGTGCCCGTACAGCGTGAAGGTCTTCAACTGGTCCTCGCCCGAGTGGCCCGGCGCGATGGCCGAGATGCGGAACCCGGACGTATCGCTCCGTCCCAAGGGCATCGTCGAGAAGTGCACCTTCTGCCACCATCGGCTGATGCTCGCGCGCGAGCGCGCGCGAGACGAAGGGCGCGACCTCGCGCCCGACGATTACGTGCCGGCCTGCGTCCAGACCTGCCCCGCCGAAGCGATGACGTTCGGCGACCTCGACGATCCGCACGGCGCCGTGGCCGCGCTTGCGAACAACCCGCGGGCGTTCCGCCTGATGGAAGAGCTCGGGACGAAGCCGAAGGTGATCTACCTTCGCGAAGGAGAGTGATCGATGTCCGAGCACGAGGCGATCGTCGCGCCGATCCTGCAGGCCGGCCCGAGCTTCAGGCGATGGGCCGCCGCCCTCGGGGCGATCGTCGTCTGGGCCGTGTTCGCCTGGGTGTGGCAGCTCACGCACGGCCTGGGCGTCACGGGCCTCGGGCGGCCGATCTACTGGGGGCTGTACATCACCAACTTCGTGTTCTTCATCGGCGTGTCGCATGCCGGCACGCTCATCTCGGCCATCCTCCGGATCGTGCATGCCGAGTGGCGCCGGCCGATCACGCGGATGGCCGAAGTCATCACGGTCCTGGTGTTGTTCTTCGGCGTGGGCAATGTGCTGTTTGATCTCGGACGGCCTGACAGGGCGCTCAACGTGATCAAGCATCCGCATTTTCGCTCGCCGCTGCTTTGGGACGTGGCGAGCATCAGCGTCTATCTGACGGCGAGCTCGATCTATCTCTACCTGCCGCTCATTCCCGACATCGCCATACTTCGCGAGCGGACCACCGGATGGCGCCGGCGTCTCTACACACGCCTGGCCGTCGGATGGACCGGCGCGCCGCGGCAATGGGCGCGGCTCGAGCGGGCCATTTCAGTGATGGCGATTCTCGTGATCCCGGTGGCGGTCTCGGTCCACACCGTCGTGTCCTGGGTCTTCGGCATGACCATCCAGCCGATGTGGCATTCGACAATCTTCGGCCCCTACTTCGTCGTCGGCGCCATCTTCTCGGGGATTGCCGCCATCATCACCGCCATGGTGATCATCAGGAGGGTCTACGGGCTCGAGGCGTACCTCCGGCCGATCCACTTCAACAATCTGGGCATCCTGCTGCTCGTCATGTGCTGCCTCTGGTTCTACTTCACCTTTGCCGAGTACCTCACCACCTGGTACGGACAGGAACCGACCGAGCTGGCTGTCTTCACGTCGAAGATGACCGGCCCGTTCGCGCCGTATTTCTGGGCGATGGTCGTCGCCTGTTTCATCGTGCCGTTCACGATCCTCGCGAACCCCCGAACACGAACCGTCACCGGCACACTCGTCGCCTCGATCTCTGTGAACATCGGCATGTGGCTCGAGCGGTTCACGATTGTGGTGCCGTCGCTCTCGCATCCGCGCGCGCCCATTCACACCTTCGTCTACATCCCGAGCTGGGTCGAATGGTCGCTGATGGCAGGATGCTTCGCGGCGTTCGCGCTGCTTTACATGGGGTTCACGAAGCTGTTCCCGATCGTGTCGATCTGGGAACAGGAGGGGACCGATGCCGTGCCGGCGGCGGCGGCGTAGGAGAACAGCGATGAAACGGATGCCAGGAATTGTGAGCGGCGTCGTCCTCACGGCGATCCTCGCGGGGGCAGTCGGCTCGTCGACCCACGCGCAGACGAAGTCGGTACTGCTCTCGGTGGAGCTCCCTGACAGCCCCACGGCCGGCGCGCGGCTCTTCGCCCAGAAAAGCTGCGTCCGCTGTCACTCGCTCGGAGGCGGTGAGCCGCGCGTCGGTCCGGACCTCGGCCGGATCCTCTTTTCAGGGACGGTGCTCGACCTGGCGGGCGCGTTCTGGAACCACGCGCCGGCCATGCGCGAGAAGATGCAGGACCTTCGGATCCAGCCGCCGACGATGACAAGTGGGGAGATGGCGGACATCATCGCGCTCCTGACCGCCTATCGCTACTACATCACCGAGCTGGGGGGCCCGGGCAGTCCATCCGCCGGCCGCGCGGTGTTCGCGAGCAAGGGATGCGTGCACTGTCACAGCGTCAACGGGAACGCCTGGGAACAGCCCGGGCCGAATCTCCGGCGCTATCGGGGCCGCTTCTCGGCGATCTTCCTGGCGCAGGCGATGTGGAACCACGGGCCGGAAATGGCGAGCGCCATGCAAGGCCTCGGGCTGAAGTGGCCGAAGTTCACCGGCCGCGAGATGGGCGACCTCGTCGCGTACTTGCAGGCGGGCAACGGCGGGTCGAGCGAGGAGCGCGTCTACTTCGAGCCGGGCAGCCCGCGGCGCGGGCGTCAGTTGTTCAGCGACAAGCGGTGCCTCGCGTGTCACGCGATCGCCGGCAAAGGCGGACGCGGGGGACCTGATCTGGGCACCCGGCCCCGTGAACTGGTCGGATCGGTCGCGTCGATCGCCGGCCTGATGTGGAACCACAGCCAGGGCATGACCGCCGAGTTCCGGCGCCGGGGCATCCCGCGCGTGACGTTCTCCGGACAGGAGATGGCGGACATCATCGGCTACTTGTATTTCGTCAACTACGCGAACGTCCGCGGTACGCCGGCGCGCGGCGCGCAGATCTTCGTCGACAAGTGCTCCACGTGCCATTCCATCGGGTCCGGCAAGGGCATCGGCCCCGACCTTGGCGGTGTGCCGCGGCTCGACGATCCGATCGCGATCATCGCGGCGATGTGGAACCACTCCGCGAAGATGGAAGAAGAGCTCCGCAAGCGCGGCCTGCCGTGGCCGCGCCTGGAAAGCGGCGAAGCGGCGGACCTGACGGCCTTTCTGCTCTCGCGGCGTGACACATCGGCCGCTCGGCCAACGACCGGAGCGAGCCGCTGAGCGTTCGTCCAGCCGCGGCCACGCGAACGGCCGCGGCTCCCGTCACGAAGGTCTGGAACGAGCGCGTGAGGCCGAGCCAACTGTAGAAGTCCTGTTTCCCCCCACATCTGGGCCGAGGTACAGAGCTCGTTCACAGACTGTCGACGCTCCGCTACTTCCAGCGGGCCTCCCGCGAGGTGTTCTCTCGCGTGCGAGCTTTGGTGGTGTGCTGGGCGTCGACTTCCGTCACGGGCCGGTCGGCGGCTCGAACAGGCGCAGGCCCGGAATGTCGCGGAAATCCCGGGGATTGAGCGTCCACAGGGAGGCGCCGTGCAAAATGGCACAAGCGGCCACGGCAAGATCGATCTCCCGGCCGCGCGGCCGAGAGACTTCGCGATAGAGGTCCGCGGCGAGGGCCGCCTCAAGTGCGCCGAACGGCACACTCTCCTGTCGCGGGAACAGCGCTTCCTGGTCGGCCAGTTCTGGTTCGGCTCGCGCGCCTCGGAGCCATTCGTAGAGCGCCAGCGCCGACAGACCGATTCGTTCTCCCTGCTCGATCGCCTCTCGAATCCGGGGCAGCGAGCGTCTCGGGCCCGTCAAGGCGTCGACGAGCACGGAGGTGTCGAGGTG
>JACOUA010000239.1 GCA_016178075.1 Acidobacteriota bacterium | reverse complement strand
CTTTCGCAAAGTCGAGCTGCTGAATTTGGAGGGGTGTACCGACCCGAACGCGCGCAACTCCAAAACATATTTCGTCAAGTCGACTGCGTCGATGTGCCGGTACTGAGCCGATCATGTTCACCGTCACCGCCGACTTGATGCTCCCGAGCACGGTCACCGGCTCGTGGCCGCGGCCGCGCTGGTTCGACGTCAGCATGTGGGGCCGGCCGCTCGACACCTGCATGATGGACAGTCCGCTTCCGCGAGAAATTCCAGGACGCGATGGCCGTCGTCACGAGCGACCAGGAACGCGCGGGCCTCGATCTGCTCACCCACGGTGACTTCCATTGTGACGAAGACATGGCCGGCCGCTCGTGGCACCAGGACACCAGCTACGCGAACTCGATCGAGCTGTACCTGGAGCGCTGCAAGGGCGATGTCTGGACGCTCGAGATGAAGGATCGCCATCAGCAGGACCTCGAGCTGTTCGAACCGCTCAAGCACGAGTTGAAGAAAAAGATCTGTATCGGCGCGGTCAGCCATCGATCGCTGCAGGCGGATCGGCCCGAGGACGTCGCCGGTGAGATACGCAAGGCGCTGAAATACATCCCGCCGGATCGTCTGATCGTCTCGAGCGACTGCGGATTCGGCCGACAGGGATGCAATCGTGAGATCGCGTTCTACAAGGCCACCGCCATCGCCCAGGGGTGCAACATCGTCCGCAAAAAACTTGGGTTGACGACCACACACGTTCAGGCCGCCGATCCGAAACTGCAGATCGACATCGTGAGGTCTTCGTCATGATGGCCGAACGGCGCGCGCGCGGTCTCGTGCTTCTGTCGGTGGCGGTGCTGGTCGTGGTCGCCCCGGTGAGAGCTGACGTGAAGGTCGAAAAGGTCAGGTGCTTGAACCAGCCGAACTGCTATCGGCTGTCCAACTCAGTTGTCGAAGTCGTGGTCACCACCGATGTAGGACCGCGAATCGCCCGGTACGCGTTCATCGGGGAAGACAACCTGCTCGGTGAAGTCCCCGAGGACGTCGTCAAGACCGAGCTCGGCATGTGGAAGCCGTGGGGCGGTCACCGCCTGTGGACGGCGCCCGAAGGTATGCCGCGCAGCTACTCGCCAGACAACGAACCAGTGAAGTTCACGATTGAGGGAAGCACGATCCGGCTCGTCCAACCAGTCGAGCCGAAGACCGGCATCCAGAAAGAGCTGGCGGTGACTCTCGAGGAAGGGGGAACTGCCGTCAGGGTGCTGCACCGACTGACGAATCGCAACGTCTGGGACATCGAGGTCTCGCCGTGGGCGATGACGATTATGAACGGTGGGGGCGAGGTGATCCTGCCGCACGAGCCCTACCGATCACATGACGAGTATCTGCTGCCCGCGCGGCCGCTCGTGTTGTGGCACTACACCGATCTGTCGGATCCGCGGTGGACGCTGAGCAAGAAGTACATTCGGCTCAGAATCAACGCCCAGCTCAAGGAACCGCAGAAGATCGGGATCGGAAACACGCAAGGGTGGGCAGCCTATCTGCGAAACCGGACGCTGTTCGTGAAGCGTTTTCCCTGGGTCGAGGGCGTCACCTATCCGGATTTCGGAAGCAACACCGAAACCTACACCGCCGGGACGTTCGTCGAACTGGAAACCCTGGCGCCGCTCAGGCGGCTGGCGCCCGGGGCGACGGTCGAGCACGTGGAACGCTGGTTTCTCTTCAGGAACGTGGACGCCGGGGCATCGGACCAGACGCTGGACGCCGCGCTCGGGCCGCTCATCGCTCAACGAGCAACGCAGCAGGGCGGGATGCATCGGCGGCCGAATGCCACCGTAATTATGGAAGACAGCACTAAGCGAAGTACCGCACGCGTTTTCCCTTCAGGAACTCCGCGGATCGCCGAAGCTCATCGAGCCCGTTCATGCCGTCCTCGATCGAGATCCAGCCGCTGAAGCCGACCTCCGCGAGGAGCCGGAAGATCGCGTCGTAATCGTTCGACCCCTTGCCGGTCTCGCCGTGCTGCAATGCGGCGGCGTACCCCAGGCCGCCGTCGGCCTGCCGCAAATCGTCCAACGAGGCCCCCGGCGCGAGATAGCGATCGGAGGCATGCATGGTGACGACGCGGTGGCGCACTCTTTCGAGGAATCGGAGTGGATCGTAGCCGCCTATCACGGCGTTCGATGGATCGTACTGGACGCCGAAGAACGGTGAGTCGATCTGCTCGACGATTTCCAGAAAGACATCCTCGGGCTGCGCGAACTCCGGGTATTGCCAGCGCCCGTCCTTGTAATGGTTTTCCATGCAAAGCACGACACCACGGTGATCGGCGTACTCGAGCGATCGTCGAAGGCCATCCAGGGTACGCGCGATTCCCTCTTGTCGTGTGAGACCGGGGTATCGCTGGCCGCTGAGCGTGCGGCAGTGTCGAGCGCCGAGCCGAACGGTCAAATCGATGGCTGCCCTCTGCCGCGCGATCTGGCGACGCCGTTCGTCCGCATCGGGATGGGTGAAGTCCGGCGAGAAGCAGATCATGGAGGTGATCTGCCCCGTGTCCTCCAGCGCCCGCGCGATCGGATCGACGTCGGCCGGCGTCAGGCTCCGGAAGAAGCCGTCGTAGTGCTCGATCCCTTCACACCCGAGTGACGCCGCGTCGTGAATCCATCCGGCGAACGAGCGGCGGCCTGTCGTCAGCTCGTCGAAGTAGCATTTGGGGAAAACGCTGATCCGAGGTGGCACGGGTGGGCCGCTTAGGAGTTCGGCGGCGCGCCGACCGGGAACTGCTCGAGGTCCATCACCGTTCCCGTCACCACGGCGCTGTCGTCGGACGCGAAATACGCGACGGCCCGCGCGACATCGGCCGGCGTCAACAGCCGGCCGAAGGGTCGCGTCGCGACCGCGTGCTCGAGCCAGTCGGCGCCTTTTCCCTCTTCGCGCTGCACGCGCTCTTCGCCTTCGGTCAGCGTCCATCCGACGTTGATCTGGTTCACGCGAATTCGATAACGGTTCAATACGGCCGCGGCGTTCTTGGTGAGCGTCATCAGGCCGCCCTTCGAGACGGAATACGGGCCGAGTTTCGGCTCCCCGATGTACGCATTGATCGATCCGATGTTGACAATCGATCCGCCCCCGCGCGCCTTCATCGACTTCACGGCCTCCTGCAGGCACAGGAACGGCGCGCGCAGGTTGATGCTCATGATCGAGTCCCACAGCTCGACGGGCGCGTCCTCGATAGTGCGGCGCGTGGTGCGGGCCGCATTGTTCACCAGGACATCGATGCCTCCGCATCGTTCCACGGTGAACCGCACGATGTGCCGACACGCTTCGACTTCTGCCAAGTCGGCCGCCACGAACACGGCGTCGCGACCCAGCCGCTCCGCGATCTCGCGCCCCCGGGCGTCGGTCCGGCCGTGCACGACGACGCGGGCGCCGAGCGAGGCGAAATGCTCGGCGATGCCGCGGCCAATGCCGGAGGTCGAACCGGTCACGAGTGCGACCTTGTTCGCGAGCGAGCTCATACGCTGGCAGCCTGTGATGGTACGAGCACCGACTTGATGACGCGCCCCTCGTGCATCGCGTCGAACGCCTCGCGCCACTCTTCGAGCGGCGCCCGGAGACCGATGATGGTGTGCGGAAGCGTCAGTCCTCGATCGAGCAGATGGATCACGCGCTCCCACACGGGATAGTTGTGACTGAACGATCCCTGCAGCCGCAGGTTCCGCTGCACGAGCGGGTTGACGTCGAGCGGGATGGTGTCCGGCGACCAGCCGACCTTCGTCACCTGGCCATCGGGACGGGCCAGCCGCAGCGCGACCTCCAGCGGACCGCTCGCGCCCGACGCGTCACACACGAGGTCTGCGCCGATGCCGGCGTACTCGCGCACGATCTCTTCGATATTTTCCGTCTGGACATCCACCGTTCGAGTGGCGCCGAGCAGCCGCGCCGCCTCGAGCCTCGTCGCGTCGACGGAAAGGCCGGCCACGATCAACGGATCTGCGCCCGAGAGCGCCGCCATCCGCGCGCACAGCAACCCGATCGGACCGGGCCCGAGCACCACCACGAAATCCCCGGGCCGGATCGACGAGTTGACGCACATCGCGTGATAGGCAACGGCATGCGGCTCGGCGAGACAGGCGACGTCGAAGGGCAGCGAATCCGGAATCCGGTGAAGGCACCGCGCCGGCACCCGCACCCATCGCGCCATCGCACCGTCAATCCCGTACCCGAAGCCCTTGCGGTCCGGACAGAGGTTGTATCGTCCCGTGCGGCAGAGCAGGCACTCGCCGCAGATCCGCGCGGCGGTCTCGCTCACCACGCGGTCGCCCTCGCGAAAACCTCTGACCGAGCGGCCGGCCTGTGCGACCGTTCCGCCGAATTCGTGCCCGAGCACGACCGGGACGTCGACCGGCCACGAATGCGTGCACCGCGCCTGGTGCACGTCGGAACCGCAGACCGAGACGGCTCCGACTTCGAGCAGCACCTCGTCATCCGCGATCGCCGGGACGGCCACCTCGCGCAATTCGACCGCGTTGGGCTTGAGCGCGTATTGAACGACGGCAGGATAGGTCGCAGGAGCCACGGCCTACGCTCTCGACCCGCCGCCGTCGCCGCCTCTTGGCGGCTTTGACGGGGCAGGCTCGCTGCGATGAACGTCGGCGCAGATTCTCTCGAGCACGGAGTACAGGTTGCCATCGGCGGGACGGAACGCGGCGCCGTCGATGACGAGCGGCGCACCGATCACGACGAGCGGCGCGCCGCGCGCCGGACACTCGATCGCCTGCTGAATCGAGAGGCCGCCCACCGCCTGGACCGGCACGGAGACCGCGCGCACCACGGCGTCCAGCTCGTCGAGCGGGCTGAGGCCTCGGATCATGTTCCGCTCGTCGTACCCGATGTGATGGACGACGATGTCCACGCCGAGGCTTTCCATCCATCTCGCGCAGATGACGCGATCGTCCGCGCCGAGGTTGTCGCCCATCACGCTGATGCCGAAGTCGCGTCCCGCGTCGACGACGCGGCGGATGGTCGCCTCGTGCGCGCGCCCCATGACCACCACGAAGTTGGCGCCGGCCTTCGCCATCATCTCCGCTTCGAGATAGCCGCCATCCATGGTCTTCAGATCGGCGACGATCGGCGTCGTCGGAAACCGCGAGCGCAGCGCCTCCACCGCGCGGAGCCCTTCGGCCAGAAGAAGAGGCGTCCCCGCCTCGAGCCAGTCGACACCCGCCTCGACGCCGATCGCGGCCGTTTCGAGCGCTTCGTCCAGCGATGTCAGATCGAGCGAGAGTTGGACGATCGGGTGCTTCACGGGCGAGGCGTTGCGTGAGATACAGGCGGAAGCCGAAAGGTGCTCTGCGTTCTCCTCACTCCGGCAGCGCGAATGCGGTCAGCGTCGTCCCCGACGGCATCAAGACATACTGGCGGCCGTCGAGCATGTAGGTCATAGCGCCGGCGTACAACGCCGATCCTGTCTGGTAGTGCCAGAGGTTCTTGCCCGTGCGCGCGTCGAACGCCATGAAGTTGCCCGACGAACCGGCAAATACGAGACCCGAAGCCGTCGACAGCACGCCGGCCCATGATTGAGCGGTGTAAGGGAATTCCCACCGGCGCTCACCAGTCGTCACGTCAATCGCTCGCAGCGCGGCGTGGTGTGCTTCGTTGACGCGCTGAACCGCCCCGCCACGGAACCCGAGACCGGGCTCGTACTGGTCCTTCCACATGTAGAAAATGCCGCAGGACTCCCGGGCGGTCACGAACAGGAGCTTGAGGGATGGGTCGAACGATGGCGACATCCAGTTGGTGGCGCCGCTCTGATCGGGACAGACCCGCGTGCCGGCGGCGCTCGGGATCATGCCAGGCCGCAGTATCGGCCGGCCGTCGGCGCCGATGGCCTTCGCCCAACTCGTCTCGATGAACGGCCTCCCGCGGATCAACGTCCCCGTCACGCGATCGAGCAGATAAAAGAACCCGTTGCGATTCGCGAACATGACGACCTTGCGCGGCTGACCCTCGAGGGTCAAATCGGCGAGCACCGGCACCTGCGTCGCGTCCCAGTCCCAGACATCGTGCGGTGTGAACTGGTAGTACCACCGCAGCCTGCCGGTGTCGGCGTCGAGCGCGACGATCGACGCGGTGTAGAGATTGTCGCCTTCGCGTTCGCTGCCGTTGTAGTCGGGGCCGGCGTTGCCGGTGCCCCAATACACCAGATTCAGCTCCGAATCGTACGAGCCCGTCGTCCAGGTCGATCCGCCGCCGTGCTCCCACGCTTTCGAGTCGCGGCCGCGCCACGTCCCATGGCCCGGATCGCCCGGTCCCGCTGTCGTATAGAACCGCCAGGCCCGTTTTCCAGTCTGTGCATCGTACGCGTCGATGAAACCCCGAACGCCGTACTCGGCGCCGGCAATGCCGACGATGACCTTGTCCTTGACGATGAGCGGCGCCGTGGTTCCGCTGTAGCCCTTCCGGTAGTTCTCCATGACGCTGTCCCAGAGCACCGCGCCACTCTTCATGCTGATCGCGACGACGTGGGCGTCGAGCGTCGTCTTGAAGAGCCGGTCGCCGAGCATGCCGAACCCGCGATTCACTCTTCCGCAACACGCAATGATCCCGTTGACCACGTCGCGCCGATAGCGCCAGATCTGACGGCCTGTCCGCGCGTCGATCGCCCACGCGATGTCTTCGGGTCCGGTGACGTAGATGACGCCGTCCTGCACGAGCGGCACCGCCTCGAACTTCCCGAGCGTGTCCGTCTGAAAGACCCAGTGTGGCGTGAGGCGCGAGACGTTCTCCGGGGTGATCTGGTTCAGCGGACTGTGCCGCTGACTCGCATAGTCACCCGAGTACATCAGCCAGCGTGTGGGATCTTTCAATCCATTGCTCAGATCCTGAAAGGAGACCTGTGGCGCCGGCTGTTGCGCGGTGACAAACATCGTGCCGGTCGCGACAAGCGCCACCACCACTCGCAACATGCGAACGACCGTGATGCGCATGCGTCCTCCCAATGCCCGTTATGCGGCCCGAAACGAGAACTCCGTACCCGTTTGCGGCGAGCCGCATAACGGGCTAGGCGCGCACCGCGCGCCCGCGAAGGCGTGTGAACACGGCTAGCGGCGACCCGAATCCGGTGTGCGTAACGTGCTCAGATACGCCACCAGGTCGGCAAGGTCGCGGCCGCTCAACCGCTCCGGGCCATAGGCCGGCATCACTGATGCCTTTTCCTCGACGATCTCGACCAGATTCGCCTTGAGATAGCCCAGCAGCCTCTGGTGCGTGTCCATGATTTGGATCGAGAACTCGTCTTCGTTCTTCCTCACGCCGCGAATCCGCTGGCCGTCGCGCGTGACCAGGGTCACCGGCTCGTACCCCGGCCGGATGTAGTCGGCGGTCCCCCGGACCTTCTTCTCGAGCGCGGGACGCGGTCGGCCCGATCCGATCCGTGACAGATCCGGACCGAGGTGACCGCCCTCCCCGCCGACCATGTGACAACTCAGGCAGTTCGCGCGGAAGATCCGGGCACCGTTCTGAACGTCGCCGGCGGGCGGCTGCACCGGAGCCGTCCCGAGCGATCGCAGGTACGCGAGGATCTGCCAGATGTCGGAGTCGGGCACGCGCTGCGGGTCGGCTGGGGGCATCTCGGTACCCGGCACGCCGCGGCGCACGACATCAAAGATACGGTCGTCAGCCCCACCGGACGCCCACAGCCCGGTGAGGTCCGGTCCGAGATACCCGCGCGCATCGGGGCCATGGCAGCCGGCGCAGCGGGTGCGGAACATCGCGCCGCCATCCTGAATCGCGGTCCGGTTTCCCTCGAAAGGATTTTTGGGAGTCTGCCTCGCTGCGCGACCTGCTGCGCCGACCAGCACCCCGCCCATGAGACAAAGCGTGGCTATCGTCGCCAGCGTCCCATTGCGTTTCATGATGTGGGCCGGACCTATAACAGCTTGTCTGGACGAAGTCAATCGGGTGCAGTCGCCTTGCCGCCCCCCAGTTTTCCCGGCCGCCGCAGAAACGCGGGGGAGCGGCGCCCCCCGGGGATCGGCGGAGGCGTGCAGCCGACCGCGCGCGCAGGGCGACGTGTCGGGGGACCGGGT
>JACOUA010000238.1 GCA_016178075.1 Acidobacteriota bacterium | reverse complement strand
CAAGGGGTCCCTGCTCCTTGACGACCTCGTGAAGCGTCCGCCCTCGGATGAACTCCATCCACAGGCCGACCCGCCCGTCGAGGCATTCGGCCCCGTGCACGGTGACGACGTTCGGATGGCGCACGCGCGCCAGAGGCGCCCTTCGCCGACCACGCGATTCGGGTCGCTGATTGAGGAATCGAGCGGACCGGACGTCGCGTCGCGCGTGCGCAGGAGCTCAAGCGCAACCTCGCGATCGAGCCGTGTATCCCACGCGCGGAAAACTTCCCCGTACGCGCCCTGCCCCACTTTTTCGATGAGGACCAGAGGCCCCCAGCGCGGGAGGCTTTCGACGAAACGCGCGGCCAACGGCTGCGGTGCGGGCACCACGCGGGGAAGCGGCAGGTTGCGGTAGACCTCGGCGACGCCGGCGATGATTTGCAAATCGCGAAGCGATGCTCGCGCCGATTCATCGGGGGCCCGAGACTTTGCACTCTCCCAGTCCGCCATCTGGATGTTGGAGACGGTCTGGGACACGGCGATGAGGTCCGGGCGCTCGTGAGCCATGGCAGCAATGGCGTGAGCGGGCTACGAATCGAGTTTAGAAACACGTCGAGCACCGACTTCTGTATCAGCGCGTCGGAGAAAATGACCGGTGCATACAGCGCCAGACCCATTCCGCCGACGAGCCCGACCGCCTTGGAGAACCAGCGCGACCCGGCAAATGCCAGCAGCGCGCAGGCCGCCGACCCGATGACCGCCTGCACGAGACGGACGACAACAGATCCCGTCCCACCAGGGAATAGAGCGCGCCGAGAAAGTACGGATAGAGCGGAACGACCCGCACGAAGAGGGCGAGGCCGAAGATGGCGACCGCTGGCCGCCCGAGGTCTTGAGGTGGCTCGGTGGAACGGGCGGGAGCCGCCTGGCGGCGGGACCACCTCATGTGCTTCACTTTTCCAGTCGTGGTGTCCGGCTGCTGAGCCGTGGCCCTATCTCACCTTCACCCTCGTCCACTGGTTCGCGGCGCAACCATCGAGGGCGGCCGCCATCTTGATGATGTTCCCTGAGTCGAAGGTGGTCGTTGCCATGCTCGCGAACATCCTTGTGGACTTCGGCGAGCGGGGATGCCCAGAAGATTGGGAGCATCTTCAGCGAGTGACCGACACCTTCACGATCGCCGTCGTCCAGCAGCACTGCTCGCCTCCGCCGCCCTCGCCGGAGTAGTCGTTCGCCGTCACGTGCAGCATGTATTCACCGGGTTCGCTGAACGTTGCGGTCGTTGCGCCCTTTCCCCGGAACTGTTCGTTCACTCCGCCGCCGGCCAGCGTCTCCACCTGCGGCTTGTCCTTGTCAAAGGTAACCGAGCCCGGACCACGGTATTTCGACCACGTGAGCTGTACCGGCGGAGGCAGATTCCGTATCGGCGCGTTCGTTCCGCTCGAGTACTTGCCATCATCTTCAGTCCAGAACGCCAGCGACAGGGGCATCGATACCAAGACCGTGCGCGTGAGGAGGGGCTTGGTCGCCGTCGCAGCGGGGCCGCGGACACCCTGTTCGCTTTCATCGAACCGAAGGACGGGCGGCGTATTCACCAGCGTGACGTCATGCTGAATCCTGAAGGGGCTGATGTTGTAATCAGGACGGAGCCGCAGAGGAATGCTGGTGGTCTGCGCGTTCACGGTGATGGTCCACGTCAGTCGCTGCTGCGGCGTGAAGTCTTTCGGTACCGTCACGATGAACATGCCGGACTGCCGGCCGGGCAGAAAGTGCGTCGGCTGACCCATGTCCGGGCCGCCCGGGTCGATCTGATTGTTCGGGCCAATCGGCACGTCAACCGCCCTCGCGCGATTGCGATTCAAGTAGCCCACCAGGAAACTGCGGCTGCCATCCGGGTTGTCGAACCACCCTTCGAACGCGCCGGTGACGCTCGTGCCGAATGCCTTCGCCGGCTCCGGGAGCTGTATCTGCCCGGCCGACAGAAGGACGCCGCCCGCGAGTGCGAGGGCGGCAGACAGTCTCGCGACTGACTTCATATCAGGACCCTCGATTTGTGGGGGAAAAAGTGTCGGGAGCGGAGCCTGCACTCCGCTCCCGGCTCCCGGATCGGGTTACTGCTGCTGCTCTGTCGTTCGCGCGGCCCTGGCCTTGCGCTCCTCGACGAGCGCCTTGTACTCGTCATCGGTCAGATACACGACGTTCATCCACGCGTGGGCCATCTCGTCGACGGTCCGGTCGCCGTAACCCACCCACTGGTCCGGATCGGGGTTGTTCCTGTTGGCTTTCGTGTTGTCGTACCACGCGCTCACGTGGATGACCGTCCCCTTCGGGAACGCCGGCGCGGCGTCCTCATCGTAGATGTAGTTGGTCATCCAGTTGAAATTGAAGTTCCCGACGTAGCTGATGACCTGCCGGCTGCCGTCGGGCAGGATCGCCTCGACCTGCATCGCCTTCCCGCGCAGGTGGAAGTGCGGCTGGAAGTTCGTAATGATCGTGTTCTCCTTCAACACCGTGAAGCCTTCGGTGAAGGCGAGCGAGTTCGGCGGGATATCCAGCATCTTGCTGCGATCGATCCCCGTGAAGCCGACCAGATAGCTTCGCTTCGTCGGCTCCTGGCCTTTCGGGTAGAACCAGAGTCCGAGCTCTGACCCGCTGAGGATGTCCTCGCCCACAGCGTGAATGTGCTGGTCCCAGGAGATCCTCTCGCCGGGGAGGAGCAGCTTGCCCGTGCCCTCGCGGAACCGGTCGTAGCCCTTGCCGATCGCCCACTCCATGATTTGCGGACGACGGTTCACGAGGTCGACCCCGTCCTGTTGACGGAAGCCGCCCGTGGCGACGCCCGTGTTGACCGCGGCAACGTTGTCAGGGCTCAGCACCTGGTATGCGATGGAGTGGTGGATCGTCCTTCGCGCCTTCAGGCTCGACGGACGAATCTCTACCATCCTGATCCAGCGCGGCTGGGTGAGCGGGATGTCGGACATCGGCCGGTACCACACGTCCTGGTGCTCCGCCGGCATCGTGTACTCGGACGACTTGATGACTAGGTCGGGCCGGCCGAAGCCGTCCCTCACGCCCTGCCACTCGTTATCGGTGACGAGCGGCCTGGGCGGCGGCAGATCCTTCGGATCGCCCCGCGGCGCTCCGCCGTCGACCCAGTGGACGATCGTGTCCACCTGCTCGTCGGTCAGCGACATGTCGTTCTTGAACTTCTGGACGCCGACGCTCGGGTCGATGTGCCACGGCGGCATCTGGCGCGCGGCCACGCGTTCCTTGATGGCGCGCGCCCACGGCCGGGCGTCCTGGAAGGTGATGAGCGACATCGGCCCGATCGAGTTCGGCTGATGGCACTCCTGGCATTTGGCCTGGAGGATGGGGGCAATGTCCTTCGAGAAGGTCACCGGCCTGGCGGGAGAATCGGCCGCCGCGGCAGACGCCGAAACCGCCAGAAAGGCGCCGACCGCCGCACCTGCCCGGATAGTCCGCCGCCGACGTGCGCCGAAGCCCATCATTGACGCCTCCTTGCTCTTGCGTCCTGCATTCTAACGGAAATCGCTCGCCCGTGGCACTGCCTTTATAAGGATTACCGCGCCGATCCACCACACCCTCCAAAGACGATGACGCTCGCAGCCAGGGAATTCATTCGTCGCTTTCCGCCGATCATGGCACCGCCGCGCACCGTGTCAAGTCCGGCTACAGGCTTGGCCGCACCGCACCGGAGCGGGTGCGGAAGATCTGCGACGACACCCCCAACACATCGGCTCCCGCGTTCGCATCCGCCCGGGAACAGCTCTCAAGCCGCCGTCGCTCGAGCCGCCACCAGACGACTGTAGATCGACGCCGGCACAAGACGCGCGACCTTCGACTCGAGGCTCACCATCGAGTCATCGTCCAGGATGACTCGATCCGCCTGGCTCAGGATGATCTCCGAGCTGTAGCGCCGGACGCCGCGCAGCGTCCGTCCCACGTAGTAGTGGACCGGGTAGACGTGTTCGTCGAGGGTAAACTCCTCCGACTTGACGAGCTTCCGGCAGAAACCGGTGACCGACTGCATGAATCCTCCTCTTTGTCTGAATGGCGGGGACCCTGCACCCCGCCAAGCCTCGCGCTCGCGGGGGCCCCTTACTCCCCGCTCCGCGCTTCGGCGACTGTGAGAGCGACCGGCGCAGCCCCATCGCGCCGCGGCGCTCTTAAACGCTTTTGAGTTGAGAGCCGAGAAAAAATGCCCAAGATCACCACAGAGCTCACAGAGCGCACAGAGAACAGTAGGAATCTCTCCGTGGTCTTTGTGGCTTCCGTGGTAAAGCGGGTTTTTTCACAGGCTCTGAGAGCTGACAGCTGAGAGCTGACAGCTTCTGTTAGCTTGCGACTTTCCTGACCTCCTCTCGAATGGCGGGAAACCGCAGCGTGAAGGTCGTCCCCTCGCCAACCCGGCTGGTAATCGTGATGGTGCCGTCGAGCTGCTCGACAATCTTCTTGCAGATCGCGAGACCGAGACCCAGCCCGCGGCGTTTGGTCGTGACCAGGTCCTCGAACACTTCCGTCAATCGCTCGGCCGCGATGCCGCAGCCGGTGTCGGTGACCCGGATCACCACGTGCTCGCCACGTCGCTCGCAGGCCACGTCGATGCGGCCGCCCGCCGTCGTGGCTTCGATGGCGTTCACGATCAGGTTGCGGTAGACACGGCCCAGCGCCAGCGCGTCGCCGTCGATATACAGCGGGTTCGGCGAGAGCTTGGCGTCGAGGGAGATCTGCGCCTCTTCCGCGCGCGCCCGCATCGACTCGACGACATCCGCCAGCGATCGGTTCACGTCCAGGTGGGAGCGGGCGAGCGAGGTCGGCTTGCCGAGATCGTGCAAGTCGTCCAGCAGCCGCTTCATCGCGGTGATTTCGCGCTCGGTGGTGCGCCGGAACGTCTCGCGGTACTCCGGGTCGTCATGCATCTGCATGATGACCCGACAGTTGTTCGCGAGGTTCTTCACCGGGTGGCCGAGGTCGTGCACCAGGCCCGCGGCGATGCGGCCGAACATCGCTTGCCGTTCCTTCGTGCGGGTATCATCTTGCGGCGCCACGAGCCGGCCGGCCATGGTGTTGAAGGCTTCGCCAAGCTCGCGAAACTCCGCGGCCCCCTGCGGGTGGACGCGTTCATCGAGACGACCCTGCGCCAGCGCGCGCGTGCCGCGTATCAGATCGACGATCGGCGTGATGAGGGCCCGGCCCCAGAAGTACCCCGCGATCAGCATCCCTGTCAGGGCGAGCAAGATCGCGACCCAGAGCTCATACTCCAGTCGGGTCGTGACGGCGTAGGCCTCTTCGTTCGGCTGCTCGACGATGACGGTCCAACCCGGCGCATCGACCATGCGGCTGCCGACGGCGAGCATCTGGGTGCCGTCGGGCCGGGTGTAGTCAACTCGGATGACCCCGTCCTTTGAGCCCGACGCGGTGGACGCTGAGATGTGCTCCACGACCGGGTGATCGAGCAGCTTCTCGCCCTTGGCGACACGCGGCTTCTCGTTGGGGTCTCCGTGCGCCAGCAGCTCGCCTCCGGGCGCGACGACCAGCGCAAAGCCTCGCCTCCCAATCCTGATCCGATCGACCAGGCGCCACATCTCCTCGAGGCTCACCTCGCCGACGAGCCAGCCCGTCTGCTCGCCGAGCTCTTTGAGCGGAACCGCCAGCACGCTCGTGGGAAGCAGGTCGTCGTCGACCCTGACGGGAGACATGAAGATGCCGCCGGCGAGCGTCGTGCCAGGCGCCGGCGGTGAAACCTTTGGCCCACTCACCCGGCTCGTCACCATGACGTGTCCGTCGAGCCCGAAGAGCGTAATCTCACGGAACTCCGCGAACCGCAGCGTGAAGTTCTTCACGATGCGGTCCTTCTGCCAGGGCAGGAGATCGGTGTGTTCCAGATCCGCGGCGAGG
>JACOUA010000237.1 GCA_016178075.1 Acidobacteriota bacterium | reverse complement strand
ACGCCTTTGAAGGCGCGGACCGGACTGTTGACGCCGCCGACGAGACTCCGGCACGCGCGCTCGAACAGCCGTTCCGATTTCCGAGATGAACGACGTAGCATGACGCGCATGAGAGAGCTGACAGCTATCCGATCAACCGCGCCGCCTCGCGCGCGTCATCCTCGAGGATGAAGTGGAGGCTCGGTGCTGTAAACGAAAAAGGCCGGCCCGCGGTGGACCGGCCCCCGAACCGTGCGCTCCGACGGCGTGTCAGAAGCTGTACTTCACGTTCAGCCGGATCTCCCGCGGCGTCTGGTAGAACTGCGGGAGCCCGAACCGCGCGTCGGGCCGCCGGGCGGCCGCCGCGGCGAGCGTATCGGTGTCGAATCCTCTAAAGAACGTGGTGTTGTGGGGCTCGGCGAGCGCCAGCCGATCGCGGTACTTCGTGCCGAAGACGAACGTCACGATGTCCTGATCGAACAGGTTCGAGATGTTCGCGCCGAACTGCACCTTCTGCTTCGGCCCGAGCTTCACCTCGTAGCCGAGGTACAGGTCAGTCTGGTTGAAGAACGGGGTCCGGCCGTCGGAGCCGTAACCCTTGTAGAACACCGGCACGGAGCCGACGATGTTCGTCTGGCGCGTAATCGGCGTGCCGCTGGCGCCATAGAAGAACGCGCCCAGGCTCAGATTGAACGGGGCGATGTAGGTCGCGCCCAGGCGAATCTGATGCGGGCGATCGACTGCGAGCGGTCCGAGCGCCGGCGTCCCTTTTTCGGTAAACATCTGATACGGCAGGTCGAACAATCGCGTCACGTTTGGACTCGTACGGCCGCCGGACGGCTGCCGCGGGTCCTGGCCCGCGCCGGTGAGCTGCGCGTTCGCGGCGATGCGCAGCTCGTTGGAGTTCGCCAGGCCTGGGTAGTTGCCGTACAGCCGGCTCCACGTGTACGACCCGTCGACCGACCACCGTTCCGCGAACCGGCGGTTGTACTTGAACTCCACCGAATCGTAGTCACGCTGCGGGCGTGGCAGCGCCGGGCAAGTCGGCGGGGGGCACGGGTTCGTGAAGTCGTAGGTGAGCGGCGCGTTCACGATGCCGAAGCCCGGATTCCCAATGAAATACTCCTCACCTGTTGCTCCCAGATACCCGGTGTCCTCGATGACCTTGTCGATCTGCTTCCGCACGTAGCGGACGCCCATCGACGAGCGCGCGCCGAGCTGGTGGTCGTAGCCGAGCGTGAACTCGTGCGACTGCATCGGCTTGATGTTCTTATCGAGCAGGCCGAGATCGATCGCGGTCGCCCGCCAGTCGACTTCCTCGATGAAGGTGCCCGGGTAGCTGCCGCTGCCGATCCGATCCCAGTTGGGCGTATCCAGCGTGTAGTACTTCTCCTTCCACTTCTCGCCGCCGAACGACCCGCGCGGCATCTCGAGCTTCATGTTGTCGTAAAACAACCCGAAACTGCCGTAAAGCTTTGATCGGCCGTCCTGTGTTACGTCATACGCGAATCCCACCCGGGGCGCGATCTTGTCGCCGTAGCCCCAGTTGATCGCGATCCCGGTGTTGTTGAACGACGGCACTTCCTCCTTCTCGACCCGGATCCCGTAGTTGACCGTCAGTCGCGACTTGATCTCCCACGAGTCCTGGGCAAAGAGCGCGATGTTGTTGCTGTGGATATCGCCCGTCGTCTTGAACTGCCGGTAGCTGTAATAGCCGTAGGTGCCGGCGAAGTCCCTGCCGAAGTTCGACCCGATGAGACCCGTCCAGAACGTGCCCCAGCCAAGCGTCACGAGGTCACCCTGCTCACCCTGATCGACGCTGTTGCCGAGCCGGATGAACTGGACGCCGGCCTTCAAGACGTGCCGGCCGGCCATGTTCGCGAAGTACGTGCCGTCGAAGCCGGCGCCCAGGCGGTTCTGGTTGTCCTTCGCATAGGACGAGTTGGTCAGCAGGTCAGCATACCCGCGCGAGAAGCGGAGCTCTGGTGGGATCGTCGCCACTTCCGCCGCCGTGAGGACGCCGTTCGAGCTCGGCACCTGGTTCGATTCGGAGAAGGTGTGGCGCACCGCGCTCGGAATCCCAACATCGCGCAGGTCATACGCGAAGAACCCACCTCGGATGTTGAAGTACAGATTGTTCGTGGCGACCCAATCGAGGTTGCCGGAATACGACGCGTTCGGGCGTCGTCGCCCGAGCTCCGAGTACTTCACCGCCGGGTTGCCGGTGCCGTCGAGGTCCGGCAGCCGGCCCTGCGACCGATCGGGCCGCAGATTGGCGGCGAAGAACCCACGCAGCGCGTTCGAGAACTGCGCGTTCACCTTGCCGGTGAAGTTCTGCGCCCGGTAGTCCTCGTTGAAGGTGCCCGTCTCGCCGGTGGACCTGAACGTCACCGTGCGCTTCGTCGTCTGCAGCTCGGGGATGTAGCTCGCGAAGAACCAGACGCGATCGCGCTGCACGGGTCCGCCGACCACGAAGCCCGGCTCCACGTGCCTCAACCCTTCTTTCTTGAAGCAGTTGGCCTTCGTGGTATCGCAGCCTGACGACGTGGGAATGTATTCCGACTTGGTGCTGTCCACCAAACCGAGACGCAGGAACGGGCGTGGATCGCCGTTCAGGGTGTCCGAGGTGTAGTACACCCCCGTCTCGCCGAACAGGGCGTTCGCCCCGCTGCGCGTGATGACGTTGATGACGCCGCCCAGCGCGCCGCCGTACTCGGCCGCATAGCCGGACGATTTCACCTGCACCTCTTCAACGACGTCGAACAGCACCGGCTTCGCACGCGTGCCGACCTGCAGGTTCGTGGTGTCGACGCCGTCGAGGATGTACTTGTTCTCCGCGCCGGACGCGCCGTCAACGGAGATGCCTCCCGCTTTCTCCTCGTACTTCGCGCCCGGAGCGAGGCGCACGATGCTCGTGAAGTCGCGCCCCTTCGGAATCAAATCGAAGTCCTCGTGCCGCAAGCTCGCGGCCGATGCGCTCGACTTGATGTCGATCACCGGCGACTCGCCCGTCACCGTGACCTGCTCGACCTGCGCCGCGACCTTCATGGTCAGGTCCACTCGCAAGGTCTTTCCGAGCGTGATGACCACGTCAGCGATCCTGGCGGGCCCAAACCCGCTCAGGCTCGCCGTGACCTCATACGTGCCTGGCGGCAGCGCCGGAAACCGATAGCTCCCGGTTCCGTCGGTGATCGACGTGGCGACGCCCACGAGCGACGGGCTCCGAGCCTCCACCGTGACGCCCGGCAGGACGGCTCCCGATTGATCTGTAACGGTGCCTTCGATGGATCCTCGCTGCTCCTGTGCCCACGAGGAGCTCGCGAGGAGCATGAGACCCAGCAACGCGCCGAGTGTTTTTGCGTGCATTCCATCCTCCCTCTGGCCACCTGCCAAGCTGGCTGCCAATCAGGGCAGCCGCTACAATAAATGCCAACTCCTCGTGGATTCTACCCCAATAGGGCGGAGGTTCCTAGGCGCGCACAGCGCGCCTGCGAGCCGGGGTCCCCGACGCGCGTTTTTCAGCGCGTTGGGGTGGGAGGGAGCGGCGCGGGGCGTAGGGGCCCCCGCAAGCGACCGAGCCGGGGTCCGGGGCAGAGCCCCGGCCTAGTTTGTTAGCCTAATAACCGGGCTGCCTCGCGCGCGTAGTACGTGATGATGATATCCGCACCGGCGCGCCGGATGGCCGTCAGGGTCTCGAGCATCGCGCGCGGCTCGTCGATCCAGCCGTGGCGGGCCGCGGCCTTGAGCATCGAGTACTCGCCGCTCACATGATAGGCCGCGGTCGGATAGCCAAAGGTGTCCTTCACCTTCGAGAGCACATCCAGGTAGGCCATCGCGGGCTTCACCATGACGATGTCGGCGCCCTCCTCGATGTCCTGCTTCACTTCGCGAAGCGCTTCGTCGACGTTGGCCGGATCCATCTGGTGCGAGCGGCGATCGCCGAAGGAAGGCGCCGAGGCGGCCGCTTCGCGGAACGGCCCGTAGAAGGCCGAGCAGTACTTCGCCGCGTACGACATGATCGCCACGTGCTCGTACCCGCGCTCGTCGAGCGCATGTCGGATCGCGGCGACGCGTCCGTCCATCATGTCGGACGGGCTCACGACATCCGCGCCGGCCGCCGCATGTGACACGGCGGCGCGCACGAGCTGCTCGACCGTCGGGTCGTTGGCGATCTCGCCGTCGATCACAAGACCACAATGGCCGTGCGAGGTGTACTCGCAGAGGCACACGTCCGTGAAGACGACGACCTCCGGGTGCGCCTGTTTCAACGCCCTGACAGCTGTCTGGACGGGCGCGTCCGGATCGTAGGCGGCCGAGCCGACGTCATCCTTGCGATCGGGCAGCCCGAAGAGCAGCACGCCTGGAATTCCCTCGGCGTGGGCGGCCGCCGACTCCGCAACGACCTCGTCGACGGAGAGCTGAAAGACGCCGGGCATCGACGACACCTCGCGGCGAACGCCTTGACCCGGACAGACGAAGAGCGGATACAGGAAGGTGTCCGGCGAGAGCCGCGTTTCGCGCACCAGGGAGCGGATGCCTGCGGTGCGTCGAAGACGTCGGCCGCGATGAAGAATCGACAAAGTTGAAGCTGTGGTCTGGGCCATGGAACCTGCTCGGTCTGGCCGGGCTAAAGGGCGTGTGAAAAAATGCCCACGATCACCACAGAGCTCACAGAGCACACAGAGAACAATAGGGTTCTCTCCGTGGTCTTTGTGGGCTCTGTGGTAAAGCGGGTTTTTTCACAGGCTCTAAAGCCGGGCGCTACGACTGTTACTTGGTCGGCCCGGCTTTAGGACTCGTCCCGGAATAAGTGCACCATTCTGGACGCCGATGCATCCCGCCGGGCCTCGTTGCTCGTCGCTTACATACGCCGGTATGCGCGCTCCTCGCGCCTTGCCGGGCGGCCGCCTCGACGCCCAGAATGGCACACTTATTCCGGGACGGGTCCTTAGCCGGGCCCGCTCGCCGGAACGCCCGCGAAGTGCCGGACGATCGCGGTCACGAGGCCCGGCACGGTGTACAGTTCCGGCAGAATCGTCGTGCGGATGTTGAAGAGCTCCGCGGCTTCCGCCGTCACCGGTCCGATGCACGCGACCGCCGTCGACTTGAGCAGGTCGGCCGCCTGCTCGGCCCCGAGAATCCGGACGAAGTTCCGCACGGTCGACGCGCTCGTGAAGGTGACGACGTCGATCTTCTGGTCGAGCAGCATCCGATACACGTCCGGCTCATCGTCCCGGCTCTCGGCCGGCACGTTGCGATAGGCGACGACGTCGGTCACCTGTGCGCCCGATCGCCGCAGCTCGTCGGCGAGCACCTCGCGCGCGATGTCGGCGCGCGCCAGCAGGATCCGGTTGCCTCGAAGATCGCCGCTCTCGCGGAGCGCTGCGACGACCCCTTCCGTCCGGTATTCCCGCGGCACCAAATCCACCTTGATCCCATGGCGCTCGAGCCGCTCCGCCGTGGCCGGCCCGATGGCGCAGAGCCGCACCCCTTTGAGGTCGCGAACATCCCGGGGCCCGGCGAGCAGGCGGCTCATGAAGCTGTCGACGCCGTTCACGCTGGTAAAGACAATCCAATCGAAGGAGCTGGCCTTCGCGCACGCCTCGTCGAGCGGACCGGTGTCTTCCGGCGGCACGATCCGAATCGTCGGGGCTTCGATCGCCTCGGCCCCCAGGTCTTCCAGCAGCTCGATGAGCTCGCCGGCCTGTTCCTTCGGCCGCGTGACCACAATGCGCTTGCCGAAGAGCGGTCTGGCGTCGAACCACTGCAGGTGCTCGCGGAAGCGGACGACGTTGCCCACCACCAGCGTGCCCTCGCCCGCCTGATCCGTGTCGCGCGCGCGGGCGGCAATCGCTTCGAGCGTTCCGTCGACGGTCTGCTGAAAAGGCAGTGTGCCGCTGAAGATCAACGCGGCGGGTTCGGAGGCATCGCGGCCGTGTGAGAGGAGCGACTGCGCGACGTCGGCGATCCGCTCGGCGCGCGCATGGCAGACGATCGTTCCGCTCAGCCGGGCCACGCGGGACCAATCCGTCGGCGATGTGGCCGTACGGTCGCTCTCGCCCACGATCACCACCGTCTCGCCCGCGCCCGGATAGGTGACCGGAACGCCCGCGTACGCGGGGACGGCCAGCGCCGCCGGAATGCCGGGGATGACTTCGAACGGCACCTTCTCGCTGTTGAGAAACAGCGCCTCCGGCCCAGACGACCCGAAGAGAAACAGGTCGTCGACCGTCAAGCGCGCCACGACCTTGCCTTCGCGCACCTTCTCCACCATCAGGAGACAGATGGCGTCGTGTTCGGTCGTATGGGGGGCGACCGCCTGGAGCGCGATGCGCTCGGCCTGGGGCTGCGCGTACCGGAGCAGCCGCGAATCGACCTTTCGATCGTGGAGCACGACATCAGCCGCCATCAGGCAGCGCAGGCCGCGAACGGTGATGAGGCTCGGATCGCCCGGGCCGGTGCCGATCAGGTAGACAATGGGACGGCGCATCTTCAAATCAGGACATTTGAAAATCTGGTGATTGGGAATCTGGTGATTGATTGCAGGATTGAATGATTGGGTAATTGGAAATGTATTGGCGATTGGCGGATGGCTTCCGCTCAATCATCAATAAATCTCCAGTCGATCAATCAGCCAATCAACAATCAATTACCAGATTTCAATTCACCAGGTTACCAGATGCATTTTATGGCTGCAGCCCTTCCACCCTCGCCGTGGTGTTCCGCGCTTCCTCGAGCAGCGCGTCCGCGCCGCGCGACAGGAGATCCGCGCCAAGCTGCCGGCCGATGACCTCGGCCTCGCCGCGCGGCCCGCGCTGATGGCCGCGGACCAAACGCTGG
>JACOUA010000236.1 GCA_016178075.1 Acidobacteriota bacterium | reverse complement strand
CGCGCGGCGCCCCAGATCCCCTTGCCGTGCTCGAATCGATAACCCGCCCGCGCGCCGTACGCCTGCGCGAGATAGAAGAGCGCTTCCCGGTCGCCCGCGTTCCGGTCGCGCCGCGACGAAGCGTGGTCAATGAACTTGTCGACCCGCGTTTCGAACTCGATCGTGTGCCCGTCTCCCTCATCGAGGCCGATTGCGTCGAGCGCGAGCAGCACGGCACATTCGGCGCCAAGGTTCTCGGGCTCCCTGGCGGCGAGGGCGCGGAACTGCTCGTAGGCGCCTCGCGCGTCGCCTTGCTTGAGCCTGGTAAGACCTGATCGAACCGACTCGGGCAGGTTGGGAGCGGCGTGTGTCGTTCGAGCGGCAGACAGCGCGACGAGGAGGAAGGTGGCGATCAGACAGGCTGGTGCGCGCATGGAGGTGATTGTGGCTTCAGGCAGGCGCTTGCGAATAGTAGACGAACGGCGCGGATGGCGGGTTCACTGTGGCCGATCGAGGCTTGTGGCTGACCGCTGGCGCGAGAGATAATCCGCAGGTTCTCAATGACTCTCACCTCCGGTACGCGCCTTGGCCCGTACGAGATCCGTGCATCGCTCGGCGCCGGAGGCATGGGCGAAGTCTACCGAGCCCACGATTCAAAGCTCGGTCGCGAGGTCGCGATCAAGGTCCTGCCCGAGGCCTTTTCGAACGACGCCGAGCGCCTCGCCCGATTTGAGCGCGAAGCCCACGTCCTCGCGTCGGTCAGCCACCCCAACGTCGCAGGCATCTTCGGGCTCGAAGAGGCGGCCGGCACGCGCTATCTCGTCCTGGAGCTCGTCCCGGGCGATACGCTCGCCGACCGAGTCGCCGCCGGGCGCGTTGAGTTGGAAGAGGGCCTCCGAATCTGCTGCCAGATCGCCGCCGCGCTCGAAGCGACCCACGAAAAGGGCGTCATCCACCGTGATCTGAAGCCGGCCAACATCAAAGTCACTCCCAACGGAACAGTGAAGGTGCTGGACTACGGGCTCGCGAAGATCTTTCCGGTCGACGTCGCGGGCCCGGCAAGCTCGCCGACGATGTCCATCGGGGGCACGGCGGATGGTGTCCTGATGGGGACGGCGGCCTACATGAGCCCCGAGCAAGCCCGGGGGAAATCGGTGGACCGTCGCACCGACATCTGGTCCTTTGGCTGCGTGCTCTTCGAGGTGCTGAGCGCGCGGAAGGCCTTCGATGGCTCGACGGTGTCCGACATGATCGCAGCCATTCTCGGTGGCGACCCGGATTGGACGGCGCTCCCTGCCGCGACCCCACCGGGGATTCGGCGCCTTTTGCGCCGCTGTCTCCAGCGCGACCTTGCTCGCCGCCTGCACGATATCGTGGACGCTCGACTCGAGATTGAAGAAGCGCTCGCTAGCCCCCTGGCCACGGATGTGCCGGACGCGCCGAGTCGAGCCCTTCACCGGCCGTGGGCGGTGATCGCTGGCGTGGGCATTCTGGGAGCGGTCCTTGGCGGCGCGCTGCTCGCCGGGCTGGAGCGGGCACGGGCAGGATCTGCCGTGCCGCCGACACTCGTGCTCACGCAGGCGGCACGCCTGACTCATGACCCACTCCTCTCGGAATGGCCGGCCTGGTCGCCAGATGGACGGCTGATCGCCTTCACCTCCAACCGCGGCGGCAACTTCGATGTGTACGTTCGGCGCGTGGAGGGCGGGCAGGAGGTCAACATCACCAACGATGCGTCGGAGGACATTCAGCCGGCCTTCTCTCCCAATGGCGAATCGATCGCGTTCGTCTCGACACGCTCGTCGCGCACCGGCATGGTGAAGATCGGCAACGTCTTCGGCATGGAGTTTCGAACCTACGGAGGCGACGTCTGGGTCGTCCCGGCACTCGGTGGCCGTGCGCGGCGGCTCGGCGAGGACGGAAACTTCCCGGTGTGGCATCCCTCGGGAAACAGAATCGCCTATGTCAGCGGGCGGGAAAACCACCGATCGATTCTGGAAATCGCGCCTGAAGGAGGTCCGCCCAAACCACTGCTGCCATCGGAATCGTCGAACTGGGAAATCACACGGCTGCAGTACTCGCCCGACGGGTCCTGGGTCAGCTTCGAAACCGTCGGACCGGAGCGTGTGTTGTTGATGCCGGCGACGGGTGGAACGCCTCACGAGCTCCTGACGGGAACGACTCACGTGTGGAGTCCGTCCGGACGACGCGTGTACTACCTGACGCCGGAGCCCTTGGGCGGAACCCGGTTGGAGAGCGCAGACCTGGACGCGCGCAACGGAACGCTACAGGGTGCGCCTCATCCGGTCGCCATCATGACCGGGATCCTGCGCGATCTCGCCATCTCGCGCGACGGTCAGCACTTCGCGCTGTCTGAGCAGGAGAGCTCACTCAACTTGACGCGGCTGCCCCTCAACGCCGCCGGCGACGCGCCCGCTGGTGCCGAGGAAGTGCTCAGCACCGGTCAGGTGATCGATCGGTTCCCGTCTTTCTCGCGCGACGGTCAGCGCGTCGCGTTCGCCAGCGATCGGCTGGGTCGGGTCGAGATTTGGCTGCTCGACCTTCGCACGCGAAAACAGGAACGGCTTCAACTGCCTGGAGAAGACCGGGGACAGAACCTTGCGTTCTGGACGCCGGACGGCCGGCAAATCATCGTGACCCGCTACTATCAAAGTGGGGCGGCGTCGCTCTGGGTGGCCGCCGTCGACGGGAGCCGCGCTGAAGTGCTGGTCCCGGCCACTCCTGGTCTGGCCGGAAGTCCCGTCTCGCCAGATGGGCGAACAGTGCTGTACTCCGCGCGAGTGGGCAGTTACTTGCAGCTCTTCGCCCTCGATCTCGCCACACGCAAGGCGCGCCAGCTGACCACGACCGCAGATGACAAGTCCTCGGCGGCCTGGTCGCCTGATGGTCGCGAGATCGCCTACACCTCCAACGCGAGTGGAGCGCTGCAGACCTGGATCATCCCTGCATCAGGTGGCGAGCCCCGGCGACTGACCAGCGGCAGCGATCGCATCCGCCATGTGTTCTACTCTCCCGACGGTCGCTGGCTGTACTTCCAGCCGAATCATCAGAACGTCTTTCGCATTCCGGCAAGCGGGGGGCCACCGCGAGCGATCACCGCATTTCCGGCTTCCGGACTGTTTCTCGAAGAACCCACCATTTCGCCCGACGGCCGGTATCTGCTCTACTGTCGCAGCATGGGAGGCGCGTCGCTGTGGACGCTGACGCTCGGAAGTCCTGCTAGGCCATGAGCCGTCTCCTACCGCGCCGGTTCTTCCCGGAGCGATTTCAGGTACTCAATCAGCTCGTTCAGCTCCCGCTCGGTGATCTTCACCGCCGGGGAAAAACCCCGCCGGCCACTTGACCGATCCTGTCCGCGGGTTTAGAGTGCCAGCAATCTCCATTCTGGCGCTCCGTTCGGCCCGGCTCCATCTTGTTTGAGTCCTGTCAACGAAGGAGGGCGGTGATGGTTCGGAGTCTCCTCGCGGTGTTCGTTGCGGCCTCGATGCTGGCCGCCATACCGGTTGCTGCGCAAACCGGCGACGGCAGCTTGAGAGGCTACGTCAAGGACGAACAGGGGGCCATTCTCCCCGGCGTGACGGTGACCGCCACGAGCCCGGCGCTCCTGGCGCCCGTCGTGGCGATCAGCGACAGCAGCGGCTACTACCGTGTGCTCAACATCCCGCCGGGCGCCTACACGCTCACGGCGGAGCTCTCCGGCTTCGCGACGCACCGCCGCGAGGGCATCGTCATGCGGGCCGGCACGACGTTCGCGGTCGATATTCAGATGACGATCGGGACGCTCGCCGAAACGATCACGGTCACGGGCGAGTCGCCGATGATCGAGACCGGCAGGCCGACCAGCATCCTGAACATCGACGGCGATCTCGTTCGGGCGGCGCCGGTCACGTCCCGGCGACTCTTCAGCGATGTGCTCGACATGGCGCCGGGTGTCGGGTCGCGCAACGTCGACGATGGCGTGGGCCGGCGGGCCTACTACTTCCACGGCAGCCACATCTACGCGCACGCGTTTCAGCTCGAAGGCGCCCCCGCGTCGGCGTACATCGACGCGGCGGCCCATTCGATGGGGATGGGCGGCGACACCGTGCAGGACGTCGAGGTCAAGCTCGGCGGCATCGATGCGTCCACGCCGCTCAGCACGGGCGTCGTCATGAATGTCGTGACACCGCGAGGCCAGAACGCGTTCAAGGGATCGGCGGCCTATTCGTTCCAACCGCTGGCATGGAACAGCGACAACACGAAAGGCGGGGTCGCCCCGGGCGGCCTGCCGACGTATCAAGCCGTGAATCAATGGGATGCGTCGCTGGGCGGGCCGATCGTTCGCGACCGCACGTGGTTTTACGCGACCTTCCGCTACGCCGAT
>JACOUA010000235.1 GCA_016178075.1 Acidobacteriota bacterium | reverse complement strand
GGCTGGCGCCGTGGAGGAGGACAGCCGGGCCTTCACGCAGGTGATGGAGGCGATGCGCCTGCCGAAATCGACCGCGGACGAGCAGCGTGATCGCGACGAGGCGATCGCGCGCGCCTCTCGTCACGCGGCCAGTGTGCCGCTCGAGACGGCGCGGCTCTGCCTGCAGGTGCTCGAGCTCGCGCGCCAGGCCGCGCGCCAGGGGAATCGGCATTCCGCGTCGGACGCCGGCGTGGCGGCGCTCGTCGCGCGCGCCGGCGTGGAAGGCGCCGCGCTCAACGTGCTGACCAATCTCCCTTCAATAAAGGATGAGGCGTTCGAGGCCGCGTGCCGCGAAGAAGTGGCCCGCCTCACCGCCGCCGCCGGGCGACTCTGCGACGAGGTCCTGCGGTTGATTTGACAAGCGGCCGCGCGCCGGGCCACAATCCGCGCCTTCTCCCAGTCGCATTCATTGGGCCATGGACCGTATTCTCGGTTCCCGCGTCGGACATCTCTCGTCGCACCTGGGCCGGCTCCCAGCGGTGTGGATCTCGAGCCTGCTGGAGCTGGCGATCGTGCTCGAAGCGACGGCCCTGCTCCTCGTGGTGCTCACCGGCGGATTCGAGCTCGGATGGGTGAGCGCACACGACCCGTCGAAGCCAACCCTGCTGCTGCTTTTGCTGGTTCCCCTCCGGCTCGTCCTCGGCGGGCCTTTGGAGGTCGCGGAGCTGTCGCGATTGATCCGGCAGCGCGCTGACCCGTGGGTGGCGCGGCTTGGCGAGTGGCTGCGCGTGAGGCCGGCGGTGGGTGACGTCCTGTTCGCCGTGATGGTGAGCCGCGTCACCTCGCTCGCCGCGGCGTTTCTGGTCAACATCCTGTTTCCTCCCGAACGTCGCCGGCCCTTCGAGATGCCCTTTGCGTCGCAGAAGTTCGCCGAGATCTTCGCGGCCTGGGATTCGGGGTGGTACTTCGACATCGCGCGCCGCGGGTACTATTTCAACCCCGACGGACAGAGCAGCGTGGCGTTCTTCCCACTCTACCCGCTGCTGATGCGCATACTAGCCTGGCCGTTCGGCGGATCCGACCGCGCACTCTGGCTGGCAGGCATCGGGATCTCGTACGCGACGTTCGTTGCTGCGCTCTTCGTGCTGCACGATCTCGCGGAACGGATCACCGGCAGCCGCGAGAGCGCACGACGAGCGGTGCTGTACATCGCGGTCTTTCCCTTCTCGTTCTTCTTTGCCCGCGTCTACACCGAGTCATTGTTCCTCCTCGTGAGCCTGCTCGCCGTGTCGGCCGCGTGGCGATCGCACTGGTGGATTGCTGGCGCGTGTGGTGCGCTCGCGGCCCTGACGCGTCCCAACGGCGTCCTCATCGCGGTTCCGCTCTTCTGTCTCGCGCTGGCGGGGCGGCCGGGGTTGTCGACATTGGTGAAGCGCGGCATGGCCCTGTCGGGTATTCCGCTGGCGCTCGTGGGCTACTCGCTTTACGTCTACGGCCTCGCCGGCGATCCCCTGGCCTGGATGGCCGCGCAAAAACACTGGCAATACCGCCTGTGGCAGCCGCCGTGGAATCACCTGCTCTCACTGGCATCGCAGATCGAGCAACACGGCCCGTACGACGTCTTCTTCGTCTCGAAATATGCGCCGTATCAGATTGTCCACGGCACAATCGCGTTCCTGGTGCTGCTTATAACCCCGTTCGTCTTCACGCGCTTGGGGCTCGCGCTGGGCGCGTACACGCTCGCCGCGGTGTTGGTGCCCCTCTCGTCAAGCGATATGCAGGGCATCGGACGGTACACCGCCGTTCTATTTCCGCTCTTCATCGTCCTCGGCACGCTTCGATCGGATCGGCTGCACGAGGCCTTGCTCGTCGTCTGGGCCCTCTTCCTTGCGGTGTTCGCGGGTCTGTTCGTGACTCTTCATCCCATCTTTTAATTGATCCGCCTATACTTACCGGCATGGTGCCGACGGTCGATCGTCGTGGGGCCATGGCCGCGTCCTCCGATGCCGGGGCCGATCTTGCCTCGCGGTTCGTGTCGCTCTTCGCTGAGACGCCGCGCATCTATCGCGCGCCGGGGCGCGTGAACCTGATCGGCGAGCACACCGACTACAACGAAGGGTTTGTCCTGCCCGCCGCGCTGACAATGGCGTGCTGGGTGGCCGGGTCGCCCCGTCCTGACGCGAAGTTGATTGTGCACTCGGAGAACTTCAACGAGCGCATCACCGGTCCCGGCGGCGCCAGAGCCGGCGGGTGGGCCGACTACGTGCGCGGCGTGGCGCTCGCCTTGAAGGCGGCCGGCCATCAGGTGTCGGGCGCCACCTTGCTGGTCCGCGGCGACGTGCCGATGGGCGCGGGCCTCGGGTCATCCGCATCGCTGGAGGTCGCCGTCGCGTCCGCCCTGCTCGACCTGAGCGGCGTTCGGATGGATCCCATCGAGCTCGCTCGAATCTGTCAGCGCGCGGAAAACGAGTTCGTCGGGGCGCGCTGCGGGATCATGGATCAGTTCGTCGCGTGTCATGCGCGTGCGGGGACGGCGCTTCGCCTCGACTGCCGGTCGCTCGAATACGGCCTGGTGCCGGTCCCACCGTACGTCCGCCTCGTGGCCTGCAATACGATGGTGCGGCACCGGCTGGCCGAGGGCGAATACAATCGCCGCCGGGCGGAGTGCGAAGCCTCGGTCCTGCGGGTGGCCTCAATCACGCCCGGTATGCGCAGCCTGCGCGACGTGGATCCCGCCTGGCTCGACGCGCACGGCCACGAGATCCCGGATCGGCTCCTTCGGCGCGCGAGGCACGTCGTCACCGAGAACGTCCGCGTCCTGGAAGCCGCCGAGGCGCTCGGTCGTCATGACCTGGGCGCGGTCGGTGTCCTGATGGCCGACTCGCACCGGAGCCTGCGCGACGACTTCGAGGTCAGTTGCCCCGAGCTGGACCTGATGACGGACCTGGCGCGGGCCGTGCCGGGTGTCTTTGGTGCCCGAATGACCGGCGGCGGATTCGGCGGTTCCACCGTCAATCTCGTGCACGAGGATGCGGTCGACGAACTCTGCCGCCACGTGGCGACGAAGTACGAAAGAGAAACGGGACGCCGGCCCGACATTTACGCGACCCAGGCCGGCGACGGCGCCGGCCGGGTGATGGTCGAATCCTGAGCGGGCTGCGCACGCCCCACCGGCGCTACAACCCGTTGACGCGTGAGTGGGTGCTCGTCTCGCCGCAGCGGCTGGAGCGCCCGTGGCTGGGCCGGATCGAACCGAGCCCGATCGAGACGAGCGGGCCGTACGACCCGGCCTGTTATCTCTGTCCCGGCAACGCGCGAGCGGGGACGGCTCGGAATCCGACCTATGCGACCACGTTTGTGTTTGACAACGATTATCCGGCGCTGACGCCCTGGGCCGCCAGCGAACCCGCGAATCCCGAATCCCGAATCCCGAATCCCGATCGGGATCTGTTGCCCCCGGGTCTTCTGGCGGCGCGGGCAGAAGCGGGGATCTGCCGCGTCGTCTGTTTCTCGCCGCGGCACGATGTATCGGTTCCCCGCATGACGGTCGAGGAGCTCGGGCAGGTTGTCGACGTGTGGGTGGATCAGTTCGGAGAGCTGGGCGCCCTGCCGTGGGTCGCCCACGTTCAGATCTTCGAGAATCGTGGCGCAGCGATGGGCGCCAGCAATCTACATCCTCACTGTCAAATCTGGGCGAGTGCGACCATCCCCGGTGTGCCCGAGCGAGAGCAGCTCTCACTCGGTGACCATTGCTCTGCCCGGGGCTCGTGTCTGCTCTGCGACTACCTCGCCGCTGAGCGCGATCACAGCGACCGCGTCGTCTGCGCCAACGATCTCTTCACTGCCGTGGTTCCGTTCTGGGCGGTCTGGCCGTTCGAGATGCTGGTCGTGTCGAACCGGCACGCCACGGGGCTCGACGAGCTCTTGGCGGCCGAACGCCTCGCGCTCGCCGACATTCTGAAGCGCGTAACGACGAGGTACGACAACCTGTTCGAGGCCCCGTGCCCGTACTCCATGGGGTTTCACCAGCGGCCGACCGACGGTCGGCCGCACGCCGAATGGCATTTGCACGCGCACTTCTATCCGCCGGTTCTCCGGTCGGCAACCGTGAACAAATTCATGGTCGGCTACGAGCTGCTGGCGACGCCGCAGCGCGACCTTACGGCCGAGATCGCCGCCACGCGCCTGCGCGAGGTGGGTGAGGTTCACTATCGCGATCGCGCGACTACGACATAAGGAAGGAAAGGAGCAGATATGAGAAAAGGTCTCGCGTTCTTGATCCTGTCGATCGTCTTCGTCGCTGGGTTTGGGCTCGGCAACGTCCTGCGGCCAACACCGGTTGCTGCACAGATGGGGGGACGGGTGTTCGAGCTCAGAACCTATACCGCCAGCGAGGGAAAGCTCGACGCGCTGCACGCGCGGTTTCGCGACCACACGCTCCGAATCTTCCAGAAGCACGGGATGACGAACGTCGGGTACTGGAGCCCTCAGGATGCGCCGCTCGCGCAGAACACGCTCATCTACATCCTCGCGCATTCGAGCCGCGAAGCCGCCAAGAAGAGCTGGGACGCGTTCCGGCAGGATCCCGACTGGCAGAAGGCGCAGAAGGAATCCGAAGTGAACGGCCGGCTCACGACGAAGGTCGAATCCGTGTTCATGAACGCCACGGACTATTCGCCGATGAAGTGAGAGCCGGGCCATCAGTGAAGTGAGGTGCAGGATGAATCTGCGACACGTCCTCGGCGCGTGCCTCTGGTTGGTGCTCGCCTTCGCGGTGACGATCAACTGGATCGGCCACGCGCAGCAGACCGCGCAGCCGCCCGTCGACGATCCCCGCTTCACGGGGAAGACCTCGACGCTGGAGGCCAAGGATTTGAGTGTGTCACGGCGGCGCTTCGAAGCGGGCGCGCGCTCGGCCTGGCACAGCCACGATCGCGGACAGCTCGTCTTCGTTCAGGAAGGGCGCGCCCGGATTCAGAAGCGCGGCCAAACGATGCGGGAGCTCGGGCCCGGGGACAGCGACTACACGGGCCCGAACGTCGTCCACTGGCACGGCGCGGTTCCCGATCAGCCGCTCGTGCAGATCGCGGTCGGATTCGGCGGCGAGACCAAGTGGATGGAGAAGGTCACCGACGCCGAATACGCGGGCAAGACCTGAAGCCGTGAAGCAGCAGTGAAGCGGGCCCTGGTTCTTCTAGCCATCATTGCGGTTGGGGGCGTTGTGGTCTTCCGGGGGCGTCGCCCTCTCGACCGCGAGCCTCCTCGCCTCACGTGGATTGCGACGGCGCATCAGTTCGGACCCGTCGGCTATCGCGATCCGGCAGGTGCCATTTCTCCAGACGGCCAATGGATCGCGTACTCCGAAGGGCGATTTCTTCGAGTGCGATCCGTCGGCGGTGGTCCGAGCGTCGAGCTGCCACCCGGCGAGGCGCAGATTCGCAACATCGCGTGGAGTCCCGACAATCGCACCATCCTCGCCGACGGCTTTCAGACACAGGGCGGCTGGGCGCTCTATGACCGCGTGGCCGGCACGCGACGCGGCCTCTGGCACGACCGTGAATCGATCACGGCCAAGCTTGGGGACGTGGCGACGAGCACGGCCAAGGTGGCCGAGCTCGGTCAACCCGCGTGGTC
>JACOUA010000234.1 GCA_016178075.1 Acidobacteriota bacterium | reverse complement strand
TCGAGGAGCATCGGCCCGAAGTCATCGATCGCGCCCTCCCGCCGTTCCACCAGCTCATTCGGGACCTCCTGAAGACCGAAGCTGTCACCGCAGCCGTCGTGCGCGGCCGCTGCCTGGGAGGAGGCTTCGAGCTGGCGCTGGCGTGTGATCTGATCGTTGCCGCCGAGGACGCAGTCCTGGGACTTCCCGAAATCAACCTCGGGGTGTTTCCACCGCCGGCCTCTGTGCTGCTGCCGCTGCGGGTGGGAGCGTCACGCGCAACGGCGGCTATTCTGACCGGAGAGGCGCAGTCGGCGTCGACCTGGAGAGAGTATGGTCTGCTGCTATCGGTCGTGCCCTCCGATCGCCTCGAGGACGAGGTGAGTGACTGGCATCGGCGCTATCTGTCGCCGCGATCGGCAGCGGCGCTCAGGCATGCGGCGGTCGCGTCGCGGCTGCATCTGGTACAAGCCGCGGAGCATCTCCTGCCCCGCGCCGAACGCCTCTACCTCGATCAATTGATGCGCACCCACGACGCCGGCGAGGGTATCCTGGCGTTCCTCGAGAAACGCCCGCCGAAGTGGGAAGATCGCTAGCGGGACGTATCCGTTGAATCGGGAACAACCGTGGCGCAGAGCTCGAGCTCTGCGACCAGCTCCGCAACGTCGTTCGTCGGCCGCCGGCACGCGAACTCCTGACACACATACGCAGTGGCTCGATCGTCAATCGCGCGCATCCCTTCAACGAACGGCAACGACCGGGCAAGGCGTGCCAAAGCCTGGGCGGAGGTCGGCACCACAACGGAAAACGGCAGGAATCGATCGGCGACCGCCGTGCGCATCTGCGCGGTGTCTTCCGCCTCTGAATCGCCGACGATGACGATCTGGCGGAGTCCGGCGTGATAAGACGACAGGGCCGCCAGCATCATGGGCACGCCGCGAGGCGCCTGCTCGACTTGGGAACCGAAGGCCGCGAGCGTCCGCTCGGCCCTGGTCAGAAACGTCGCATGGCCCGTCAGATGGTGCAGCTTGAGGACGTTCAGCGCGCTGACCGAGGTTGGCGTCGGCTCGGCGCCGTCGTAGTCTTCCTTCATCCGCAGCAGCACCGAGGGGTCGGTGCCGGTCGTGCTGAACCAGCCGCCGCCCGCCTCGTCCCAAAAGAGGGTGTCCTGGCGATCTTGGAGCCGGATGGCCCATTCCAGCCAGCGCGGATCGCCGTCGGATTCGAACAGCTCGAGGAGCGCCCAGATCATGAAGGCGTAATCTTCAGCGTACCCGTCGATGGCGGCCTCCCCGTCGCGATAGCGCCGTAGCATGACCTGGCGCGACGGATCCCAGAGTCGCGTGAGGATGAACTCGGCGGCTTCAATCGCCGCGCGCGCGTAGCGGCGATCGACCAGCTCCAGGCCCGTCGCATGACGAACCCCTGGCCCGAGCACCCGGCCGGCCCTGGCGAGGGCGGCGATCATGAGGCCGTTCCAGGCCGTGAGAATCTTGTCGTCGAGGTGGGGGCGCGGGCGTGACTGTCGCGCTTCGAAAAGCGCTCGTCGTGCCGCGCGCAGCGCCTCGCCGACCACCACGACGGGCGTGGCGGTCATCCGCGCGACCTCGTCAATCGACCGCGAGACGAACAAGTGGTTCTTGGCGATGAACTCGCCCTGCGGATCCGATGGCGCGTTGCCCTGCGGCCGAACGCCGAAACGAATCCGCACGAAGTCCGCTGAATCCCCCAGTCGTTCCGCGATCTCGGCGTCGCGCCACAGATAGAACGCCCCTTCCATCTTGTGGGCGCCTGGCTGGTCCTTCGACTCAGGCGGGACGCTGTCCGCATCCTCGGCCGAATAGAATGCGCCGCCGGGATCGCGAAGGTCCCGAAGGACGTAGTCCAATGTATCCGCCGCGACTTCGGAGCAAAACACGTTGCCGGTGATCTGAGCCGCCTCGAGGTAGGCCAGCACCAGCTGCGCCTGGTCGTAGAGCATCTTCTCGAAATGCGGGATGCGCCACTCGGCATCCACGGAATACCTGTGGAATCCGCCCCCAACGTGATCGCGCATCCCGCCAAGCGCCATCGCCTCGAGCGTCCTCGTCGCCATCTCGCGGGCCTGCTCATCACCCGTGCGCGCGTGCTCACGGAACAGAAAGAGCAGCTCGCAGGGACGCGGGAACTTGGGTGCGCCCCCGAATCCACCGTTGCGCGGGTCGAACGCCTGGCGCCAGTGGGCCAGTGCGTCGGTCAACACCCGAGGGCCGGGCAGCAATCCGTCGGGTCGGGTCGCGGCGAACGCGCGCAACCGTTCGGTCAACGAGTCGGCGGAGTGCGTCACCCGTTGGCGCTCGTCCCTCCACATTCGCGCGATCTCGCCCAGCACTTCGGCGAAGCCCGGTCTCCCCCACCGCGAGCTCGGCGGAAAGTACGTGCCGGCAAAAAACGGCTTCAGATCGGGGGTCAGCCAGACATTCATCGGCCACCCGCCGGACCCGGTTGTCGCCTGCACGAAAGTCATGTAGACACGGTCGACGTCCGGCCGTTCCTCGCGATCCACCTTGATCGGGACGTACGATTCGTTCAACACGGCGGCGATCGACGCGTCCTCGAACGATTCGTGCTCCATGACGTGGCACCAGTGGCAGGTCGAGTACCCGATGGAGAGGAAGATCGGACAGTCGCGACGCCTTGCCGCCCCGAAGGCTTCGTCGCCCCACGGATACCAGTCGACCGGGTTGTCTGCGTGCTGGAGGAGGTAGGGGCTTTTCTCGCGAGCCAGCCGGTTCATGGCTGAAGGATAGCAGCTCTCACGTCCGCGGCGACGGCGCGGCGGGCAGCCCTTCCGGCCGATGGCGGCGCAAGCGCGCGTAGGAGGCCGTGAACTCGGCGCCGAATAAGAGAATCACCGACGAGATGTACACCCACAACAAGAAGACGACGATCCCGGCAATCGAGCCGTGCATTCGGGTGAGACCGGCGCTGTGTCCCAGGTACCATCCGAATCCCCGGAACGCCCCCTCCCACAACAGTCCCGTCAGCACCGCGCCAATCCAGACGTCCCGCATCTCGACCTTGGCGTTGGGGACGAAATACAGAATCAATCCGACGACGATCATCAGGAGCAGACTGGCCGAGTAGCTCAGGATCACCGACCTGAAGACGTCGAGCGCTGGAAACCGCGTCAGCAGCGTCGCGAAGCGGTGCGTCTCGGCGAACTGCACGAGAGCCAGGACCGCGACGGAGAGAATCAGCAGCACGCCGGAGGTGGCCAGCATGAGAAAGGCGACGAGCCGGTGCTTGAGGAAGCTTCGCTGCTTGTCGACCTTCCATGCCTCGTTGACCGCGCTCGTCACGGCCATGAAAACTCCGAGCGACGCCCAGATGAGGGCCAGGCTTCCACCGATGCCGAACTTCACCGGGGACTGCTGCAAGGCCTCGAGCTGAGCCCGGACGAATTCGATCTGAGCCGGGAAATACTTGAAGACGAAATTGAGAATCGCCTGCCGGTCGTGGTCGTTGCTCGTGGCGGAACCGAGGATCGACGCCGCCAGCAGGAGAAACGGAAACAGCGAGAGCAGCGCGTAGTAGGCGATTGAGGCCGCGTGCGTCAGGTCGTTGCTGTTATACAGACTGACGATCGCTCGCCGGGCGGCGCGAGCGATGAGAGCGATCGATGACCCGGCCCAACGAGCCGACCATCTCACGGCGTCGTCCTGGATAGGGACCAGAGGCCGCTTGACGTCGGACCCGCTCACGCCGTCATTGTCTCACGCCGATTCCCCGTCTCCCGTCGATTCGCCGACGCGACCCAGGCCCGTTGGATCTCGGCAGCCAGGAAGCCGGGAACTCCACTCGTAACGCCCATTCGCAGCAGGCGGCCTGCCGCCCGGCCGAGCGGCGGCCTTCGCAGCACGACGAAGGCCACCCCAAGTCCGGCCGCTCCGAGCACGATGTTGGCGACCGTCCGCGCGGTCGATCGGTCCATACACGCGACTACAATCGGCTGCCGCCCGATGAGAACCGCTCGCTCGGCTGAGCGGGCTCGGCCCCGCGTTCCGCTTCGCTCACGTAGCGGCGGGCCTCTTCGGCTCCACGATTGACGGCCGAGCGAGCGCGGTCGTACACCTCGCGGCCCTTGTCCGCGATTGTTCCGGCCGCCTCGGCCGCGCGCCGATACTGGTCCCCGGCAGTGTGCTTCCACTGGCCGGCGGTGTCCGCTATTTGGTGACGCAGCTCCGATCCGGATCGCGGCGCGAACAGCATCCCGAGCCCTGCCCCCAGCACCGTGCCGGTGAGCAGCCCCATCACGAACCCGGTTCCCCCATTTCCTTCGGACTCGTACTCGTGTGGCATATGGTCCCTCCCCTTCTGGCTATCAGCTATTAGCGTTCAGCAGATCACATCACTCGGGTCGTAGCGGCCTGCCGATGATGCGATACGTCGTCATCGCTCAGGAACGTTTCAAGAGCCGCGCGGATTCCCCGGACGATGCCGACGACGCGGCTGGTCCTCAGGTGGACGTTCGTCCGCACACGGCCCGTGGTTTCGTCGACTCGGTCGAGCGCGCGGTGAATGGCCTGGTCGACGCGCTCGGTCTCCTCGCTCACGCGGCCACTGATCTCCTTCACGTCGTCGAGAATCGCGTTGACGCGAGCCATCACCGGCGTGATCTGCCGTTCCTGAATGTCCTCGAGTGCCCGCATCATGTGGCGGTATGCGCCGTGACCGACGTACGCAGCCAGTCCCAGCGCGAGCGCTTCCAGGACGCTCACGGCTGCCAGGATTCCAAGGAGCAGGTTGGTGGTGTCGAGGCTTCCTTGCATCATCGTGTCCTCTCCCGGCCGCGGCCCTCGACATCCGGTTTGTCGTGGGGCGGCGGGCGTCAGTGCTGCGGCAGCGTGCCACCCCAGGCCGGCCTGGGCTTGTCACCGACGAGCTCGTTGATCGAGTCCCAGCTCTCGGACGCCACGGCGCTCGCCTTGCGGACCGTGCGCCGCAGGCGCGTGAGCTCTGTCCGGAGGTGATCCAACCGAGGCTCGGCTTCCTCGCGAAACCGCTGGCCCGAGGCGGTCGTGTAGATCCACCCGACCGCTGCGCCCACCACGGCTCCGACCACGGCTGCGAGCAGAACGCGTGACGGTTCGGTCACATTGTCCTCCCGGTAGCGAAGCTTCGCGTGACCAGGCGGCATCGTTGTCGTCGGTGAAGGCGAAGCTTTGCTATGTGTATCAAGGATCGTGCCATCCATCCGTTCACAGATGATGGCGTGAAGGCGTGGCTGACGGCTCTCTCAGCCGTATGGCTTTGAGACGTCCGCGCGCAAGTTTCTTCTCAGCGGTTCTTGGATCCGTCGGCCGTTGCGGCTCGCAGGGCGGTCTTCTCGACGTACAGCGTCAGCGCAATCCCATCCCAGCGATCGCCCGCCGGGCTTCGCCCCATCGCCTCAGCGCTGAGCGGCATGGCGGCAACGAATCGAGATTCGAGATCGAACTTCTGCACGAGGTAGTCGCGGACCACCTGTGCGCGGCGTTTGGAGGCGAGGTACTGGTCGTTGCTGAATCCGCTGGTCGCGTAGCCCTCGACAATCAGGATGGCGCCTGGCTTGTACTGGAGAAACCCTGCCATGGCTGATTCAACTGTCGCGGCGCCTGCCGGTGAGAGGGCGGGCTCGGCCGCACGTGTTGAAAGCTCGAACAGCTGGTCGGCCGCCAGCCAGATGCGGAGCGCTTTCCGCGTCTTGGTTTCGAGCGCCCCCTGCCGGTAGTCGGCGGGCGAAATCCGATTCAGATCGTAAAACCCGCGGTCGCGGAAAAACCCGCGGAAGAACCAGTTTCGTTTCAGTGCTTCGGTATTGTCGGCGAGGTTCTCGAGCGCTTCTCGCGCCAGCTTGAGCGTCTGCCGCACGTCGGCCGCCGCCCCGACGATTGGTCCCTGCTCCGACCGGAATGTGGCGATCGCCTCCTTGCCTTCCCGCCCCAGATCCTTGAATTCGACCGTGGCCTCGCGGACATTCTTTGCGATTTCCTCCGCCTGCTCTGCAATGTGTTGCGCGCGGAGGTACAGCGTGTCGTCGTTGATCAGCTTCCCGAGCGTGCCGCGGCCCGCCCGCAGCCCCTCCACGATGACTTGGGTATCGGCTGCGACCTTGGTTCCCGAGGCGGTGATCTGTTTGACGTCGGCGCCCACGTCCTTGATCAGCCGGTCCGCGTCCTGAACGGTGTCGCTGACTTGGCCGAGCGCGGTGTCCATCCCCTCCTTCAGGTCGGTGACCGCTTCACTAATCTTCGTCACCGTCTCGCTCGCTTGTTGTAGGAGATCGGCGAACGAGTACGGCTCGCGACTGCCGATGATGCTCTCGGCGGGCGCCGGCGGCGCCTGGTTGGTTCCCGCGCCGACCTGCACGAACATCCCGCCGACCAGACCCTCGGTCTGAATCGTGGCCACCGAGTCGGTGCGGACCAACGGGTGCAGGTCGTCTCGAATCTGCAGGCGCACGCGGAACTTCGAGTCGGGTCCCGGCGGTACCTGAATGTCCTTGACCTCTCCGGCCATCATGCCGGCCACCCGCACCGGCGCACCCTGCTGCAGCCCGCTCAGCCGGGAGAACTCCGCATACACCTCGAACTTCTTGGCAAACAGCATGCGGCGCTCGCCGATCATGAAAAGCGCCACGGCAAACAACAGCAGGCCGATCAGGATGAAGGCGCCGGTTCCGATCGCGCGAGCGGAGGGCATTGGAGGCTCTACCCTCCTCCTTCCGACCGCATGAAGCCTCGGACGACTTCGTGATCGCTCGTTTCCAGCTCCTGCGCCGGTCCGCGGGCGATGAGGTGGCCGCCGTGGAGCACCGCCAGCTCGTCTCCGAGGCGCCGGGCGCTGGGAATGTTGTGCGTCACGATGATGAGCGTGGTCCCCCGGTTGGACTTGAGCTGGGAGAGCAGCGAGTCGATCTCGCCGGCGGTGATGGGATCGAGCCCCGCGCTGGGCTCGTCCACCAGCAGGATTGACGGGTCGAGCGCCATGGCCCGGGCCAGGCCGACGCGCTTGCGCATGCCGCCGGAGAGCTCCGACGGCATCTTGCCCGCCTCGCGCTCCAGCCCGACCTCTTCGAGTTTTTGACGCACGCGATCCCGAACGTCCGACACCGCGAGCTTCGCGTGCCGCCGGATCGGAAACGCGACGTTGTCACCAACGCTGATCGAATCGAAGAGGGCGGCATTCTGAAAGAGGAACCCCATCCGTGTGCGCAGCCGCGACAGATCCCGTCGCGAGAGCGCCGAGACATCCTGGCCTTCCACCCTCACGCGGCCTGAATCCGGCTTCATCAGCCCGATGATGTGCTTGAGCGTGACGCTTTTCCCCGTGCCGCTCCGTCCGAGCAGACAGAACGCCGAGCCCTGCCTGACCTCGAACGACACTCCGTCCAGCACGGTCTGAGAACCGAACCGCTTCGTCACCTTCTCGAATCTGACCGCGCAGTCTTCGGCTGGCATCCCCGTCAATCCGGATAGAAGAAAAAGATCAGCTTCACCAGCACGACGTTGATCGCGATGATGAGAATGGAGGCGAGGACGACACTTCGGGTCGAGGCGCGCCCCACGCCTTCCGTTCCACGCTCGGTGGTGAAGCCCAGGTACGAGGCCACCGTTCCGATGATGAACCCGAACACGACCGTCTTGAGCGTCGCGGGAATGAAGTCGGAGAACTGGAGATGCGAGAAGGCCCGATCGAAGTACAGCCAGAATGAGATGCCAGTCACGGCCGTTTCGGCGACGTATCCGCCGACGATGCCCGAGAAGTCCATCACGGTCGTGAGGAGCGGCAGGGCGATCATGCAGGCCAGGATGCGGGTGACCGCGAGAAACTTGAACGAATCAACCGCCGTCGCCTCGAGCGCGTCGATCTGCTCGGTGACCTTCATGGCACCCAGCTCCGCGCCGATGCCCGCCCCGACCCGTCCCGACAGCAGCAAACCCGCCGTCAGCGGGCCCGTTTCACGCACCAGCGCGATCGCGAGGCCGGCGGGGATCATCGCCTCGGCCCCGAAGCGTTCCAGTGACGCCCTCGTGTGCAGCGACAGCACGACGCCGATCGCGAACCCGGACGCGACGATGAGGGGAATCGAGCGCCAGCCGATCTCGAAGACCTGACGGGCGACCTCGTCCAGCTCGAGCGGCCGGCGCCAGGCCTCGCGCAGCGCCCGGCCGCCGAATACAGACACCTCGCCGATCCATCCGAGAAACGCCGCGACCAGGAGTCCGACACGCTCGATCATTTGCTAGCTCTCAGCTTTCAGCCCTCAGCTGTCAGCTTCGATTCTTCCTTGTTGCGGTTTCAGACTTTGGCTGTTCTCGTCGCTTCGGCTTTGAGCCGGATAATCGACCGACCTGGCTCGGCTGGTTCGAGTAAAGCAAGAGCTGCGCCCAAACAGCTGGGAACGATCCGGTCGAGCTGATAGCTGCGAGCTGAAAGCTGTCTTTCAAACAGCAGCCACGCGCTGCTGCTGCCGAGCCGCCCGCCCCGGATCCTTGATCTCGTGCTTCTTCATCTTGCTGTAGAGCGTGGGCCGGTAGAGCCCGAGAATGGCGGCCGCTTCCTGCTTGTTCCAGTTGGTCCGCTGCAGCGTCTGCATGATCGCCATCTTCTCGATATCGGCGAGCGTCCAGTGCGTTGGAAAGACGAAGTCCGAGGGGGCAGCGGTCTCCTCGCGCAAGGTCTCGGGGAGATCGGTCGGCGTGATTTCCGGACCCTTGGCGACCAGCACCGCTCGCTCGATGGCATTCTCGAGCTCGCGCACGTTGCCCGGCCACCGATTCCTGATGAGCAGATGGTACGCCGCCGGGGCAATCGACTTCACGTTCTTCTGATAGCGGGCCCGGAACTTGTCGAGGAAGTGCTCGCAGAGGAGGGGGATGTCCTCGCTGCGTTCGCGCAGCGGCGCGACCCGGAGCGTGATCGTATTGATGCGGAAGTAAAGATCTTCTCTCAGGCGCCCGTCTCGCAGCGCCATGTCGAGGTCGATGTTCGTGGCGCAGATCAGGCGGAAGTCGACGTGCACGATCCGGTCGCTCCCGATCGGCCGGTACTCACGCTCCTGCAGCACGCGGAGCAGCTTCGTCTGCAGGAACGACGGCATCTCACCGATCTCGTCGAGCAGCAGCGAGCCGCCCTCCGCCATCTCGAACAGGCCTTCTTTGTCGTAGGTCGCGCCCGTAAAAGCGCCCTTCTTGTACCCGAAGAGCTCGGACTCAATCAGGTCCTTGGGAATGGCCGAGCAGTTGATCTTGATGAAGGGCCCCTTGGCCCGCTTGCTGTTGTGATGGATCGCGTTCGCGATGAGCTCTTTTCCCGTCCCGTTCTCGCCCTGGATCAGGATGTTCGCATCACTCGCCGCGACGTTTTCGATGAGCTCGAAGAGCTCCTGCATCTTCTTGCTCTTGCCGATCACATTGGCGAACTTGTAGCGATCCTGCAGCTTCTGCTTGAGCTGCTGGTTTTCGACCTGGAGATCCTTCCGCTCGATCGCC
>JACOUA010000233.1 GCA_016178075.1 Acidobacteriota bacterium | reverse complement strand
GTGGCGCTCCACTAGGCAGGCAAGATTGGCGACCTCCCGTTCGTTGCGCAGCTTGCTGCGCTTGATCTCCACGCACTTGGGGGTGAGGACCTCCTCGACCCGTGAGGTCTGAGCCTCGCGATCCTCCATCAGCAGGCGGTCGAACAGGCGTCCCAACTCGATCCTGTCGTCCTGCGACGGTTGGCGGTATCCGCCGAAAAACCGGTCGCGCGCGACGCGCAACTCCGGATGCGTGGCGACGAAGTGCTCGAAGATGTTGGGCACATCCCAGGTCACCCGCAGCCCCATCTCGATCCGGCCGGTGAGATGTCGCAGGTTGTCCATCACCGCGGCTCTGTTGCGTGAGAGGATCATTCGGAGCGCATCCGGGCTGTCCGCCACGACGCCGAACGCCACGGGCAGCACCGCGTCAGCCTCCAGCGTCAAGCGCTTGAGCACTGCTTGATGGGCGGCGAGGTGGCGGCGTTCAGGCCGCAGGTTCTGGGCCACTTCGCTCACGATGGCGGAGACGCGAGCCTGGCTGATCGAGTAGACCGTGCCACCATCCAGCCCGATGGAACCGAGGATCTTGCCGTCGAACTCCGGTACGACCGCGTAAACGTACACCTTCTGCTTGGTCGACGTGCGCCTAGACATTGGTCACTCCACTCGGTCTCTGGCGCGGGCGCGTGCCCCGTGCGCGGCCCATTGCCGCGCAAGCCACCGCCGGCGTGATTCGCTATTGGAGCGGACCGTCTCAGCCAGCCGGAGCCCGCCCGTGGCGAGCCCGGCGATAGGCACTCCCGTGGAGGTCCGCGATGCGTGGAATCCTTTCAGATGGCCAGCACTTCGGACCTGGCGAAGCGTCCTGATGGTCAGCATGCTCTCCCCTCCAGCTCAGTAGCGGAGCTTGATCCCGCTGGCGACTGGTGCTGGGGCGGGCTGGCTTCCCCCGTTCGCTCTTGCGGCGGCCCGCGCCGCGCCGTGTTCAGCCAGCGCGCGGACCAGCGCAGCCTTTTCCGCCTCAATCTGGCACAGGCGCGCGTCGAGCGTCTGGAGTCGCTGCAGGGCGCTCTCTTTTTCCTTGCCCTTGCGGGCCTTCTCCATCTCCAGGCAGGTGATCTGCATGTAGGCCATGTACGAATTTGCAATGCGGTCTACCCGGCCCGACAAGGTCCTAATGTCATGCATCGTCCGCCGTATCGCCATTGTCACTCCTTTTGACCCGAGCTGACGAGGCCCGCGCGAGTGCCGGCCCGCTTGAGCCGCGGGCCGCAGACTTTCCGTACGACTTCGTCGATTGTCTGAGGCATGAGCGACTCGCCACTGCGCGTGACCTTGGCGGTGTCGGTGTTCAGGACGTCCCGGCAGGTCGCGGGGAAGATCGGATCTTCCCACCGCGCGCGCGCCTGCTTGAGGCTGAGGATGCGCGCGATCGCGATACATGCTCGGATGGTGGGCCGGTGATTGTTCACCCCAACGTCCCTGAGCTCCCTGACGATATCCACGATAATCGCGGCGTCGGACTCCGTAATACCTGCTCGTGCGACCGTGATGGCAATCTCCGTTGCGCGAGAAAAGTGTCCCATGCTGATCGTGATGAGCCGGTCCATCAGGGCGTCCTGGGTCTTGTGGACGCCGGCGTACTCTTCCGGGTTGGACGTAAAGATCGCGCGAAAGTCGGGATGCACTTCCAGATATCCGTCGCCCGTCTGGCGAAGCTTCGGCAGGTTGAGGATTCGCTCCCCCAGCACGCTCAGCAACGCGTTGTTCGCTTCCGGACGAGATCGCGTGAACTCGTCGTAGACAAGGGTGTCGCCGTTTCGGCAAGCTGTGGTCAGCCGGTTGTCCATCCAGAGCGTCCTCATTTCCTCCTCGGTCTTCAGGACCGAGTGGATGAAATTGTCAACCAGCTTGGACTTGCGGTACCCGTGATCGCTGCCGAGCAGATCCGAGGTGCCGAACTCGTCGTCTCCATGAATGAGTGTGACCGGACGACCGAGCTTCGACGCCACGTGCAATGCCAGCGTGGTCTTCCCGGTCCCGGCCGATCCCGAAAAATGCACTGGGTACCCCGCTTGGAGGTACGTGAAGGCACGTTCCGACAGGGCTTGAATCTCCAGGGTGGCGACAAAGGCGTCACTGGCTTCCGGCCAGATGCGATCGTCGGGGGGCTGAATTCTAATCGTTGCCTCAGAGAGCACAGCACAACTCCTGTTATTCATCTTCTTTACGCCGGTTCTCTCCGCCGGCGGCTTTGGGGACCGACGTTCGAGAATGCCGGAATCGCTACGCTTCAGGTCGGGACCCTTAACGTTCAGTCTCGGGCCGCTCCTGCCTGTGGACCGACTTCGGACGACCGCTCCCGTGCTCCGCTGCTCCTTGCATGGTTTTCAAGAAAGGCAGTTCGATAGGTCGGGAGTTCCGCTCGAAGCGAGCGCCGGCCCCGGACCACGCCGTGCGGGCGCCGGCGAAGTCGGCCCTGAACCCGTCTAGCTGGGCTGCCACTGTGCGTCGCCGCGCGGCTGTGAGTTGCGTGATAACTCGACTTACTCGCTGACGGTCACCGCGCGCGATGTGGATCTCTGCTACGAGCCGAGTGAAATCGGACGTTAGCGGGCCCATCTGCTTTTCACTTCCTCATCTTACCGGCAAATCTTACCGGCAAAACACCTCGGGGAGACCGCGAGGGCGACCCCCCCGAGCGATGTCGCCCCGTGGTTAGGCTGGGGCTGCCGCGCTGGCCGTCAGACCGATCGCCTCGGCGTACTTCAGATAGGTCTCCACCGACGCGATCACAACCCGCGCCTCGACCGAGAGCAATTCGATCCCGACCAAGGAAACCTTCAGCCAGGCGTCGACCACGATCCCCTTGTCCAGGATGCGGTCCACGACTTCCGCCAGGCTGGACGAGTCGGTCGACTTCTGCACTTTTGCCATGTGTCCTCCTCGTTCGGACCCTCAGGATGAGGGCCGTTCATGTGAGGCCCGCGACCTTCTGGTCGCGAGGCCTAGCCGCCGGCCGCCTTCGCGGCGCGCTTGTGTTCACGGGCTGGTGGGGCGCTCGGCTTGTTGCCGCACCAGACCGCACGAGCCCCGGCCAGATCGGTTCGCATCGAACTCCGGAGCGTGGCCACGGCGCTTTCAAGTCCCGACACGAACTCCCGGAGGCGGCGGTGCTGCCGCCGGGCCATGTCGACGTGCGTCTTGTCGAACCCGGTCAGCATCCGGGCCACGGTGCGCCTCATATCGACGGTCGCGTGCTGGACCGCCTGAATCATTCGCTCGCGTTCACTGCGGGCCGTATGAATATCACCAACCAGGCGCGTCATGTCAGTCGTCAACGGTCCCATCTGCTTTTCACCTCCTCTTACGGCCGCTGAAACATCCTCAGGGAGACCGCGGGGCGATCCCCCTGATCGATGTCGCCTGTGGTTAGGCTGGGGCCGCCGCGCTGGCCGTCAGACCGATCGCCTCGGCGTACTTCAGATAGGTCTCCACCGACGCGATCACAACCCGCGCCTCGACCGAGAGCAATTCGATCCCGACCAAGGAAACCTTCACCCAGGCGTCGACCACGATCCCCTTGTCCAGGATGCGGTCCACGACTTCCGCCAAGCTGGACGAGTCGGTCGACTTCTGCACCTTCGCCATCGAATCTCACCTCCTTCAAGGCTTGTTGTTAGATTCTGACTGAGGGCTATAAGACATTCGGCGCCTCAGCCATGCCAGATTAGTGTGCCCGCGCCCGGACACGCCGATGCGGGCGCAGCAACGTCCGTGCCGGCGCTGGCGTCCCGACGCGTACGTCGGCCCGGCTGTGTTATCGGCTAATTTCTGGTCTTTAGCAGTCAGTCGGAAGACTGACGGGAGATGCAGCTATGGAAGCGCCGCCATAGAATCGAGGCTCTGCCGCCATAGAGGGCTGCTCGACCAGCAGGCCGGGTTCTTCGAAGAACTCCGCATAGTCCCGACAAGGACGCAGATCTCACGCCCGAGCGAGGGAGCACGGGGCGCGTGGATTGTGGCACGAAACTCGCAACCTCGCAACCGCGAATCGGTGTGAAGGGAAGGTGAGGTGTGCTTGCAGCTCCGGCTGAACCCCCAGATCAAGGGCCGAAAAAGCATAGAAATTCCCTGCTCCTTCTGCGGCGGGAAGGGGAAAGACCCCTTCGGGATCATGTCTTCTCTCTCGGCGTGTTGCGTCTGTGGAGGACGAAGAGCTGTGAAGGTGCAGGCGCCGTGCGTGCGGTGTGCGCACTGCCGAGGCACGGGGGCCATCAAGACTCTCACCTGCACGGTCTGCCGCGGCAGAGGCGTGCTTCCCGCAGCAGCAGGTCCCACCATAGTATGCCCGGAGTGCGAAGGCACGGGCGACGACGCCTCGGCTCCGGCGATGGATTGTCTCACATGCCGCGGCCGGGGATGGGTCGCAGCCTAAGGACAGGGCATCGCCTGACCGCAACTACCAGTAGAAAGGTGCCAGGTAATGAAGGTCAACTGTCTTTCTTGCGGGCACAAGACGGATCTAGACGACGCCTACGATGACTACGACGGCCAGATCAAGTGCTTCACCTGCGGCGCGATCCTAGAGATCAAGACAGAACAGGGCAGCCTCAAATCGGTGAAGTACGTGAAGATAGTGCAGCCGCCCTCGGCCCAAGACGTCCTTCTGCGCACCCGGTGACAAGGGCACCGTCGTGCCGAACCTGAGATTGCGAATCCGCGCCAATACACATGGAGGCTCTCCCGCCAAAGTGGGCGATCTCAAGTAGCTACGGTGCGAGCGCCTCTCTGGCTATCGCCCGCACTTCTTCATGCTCGATTGGTTTGCTGATGAAGCCACTGATGATCCCTGCCGCGATGGCTTCGTGCACTTCGGCATCGTCGCGGTAGAAGTAGCCCGAGACCAGCACGATTCGGATGCCGGCATTAGCTTCCCGCAGGCGACATGCCAGGTCGAGGCCGTCGATGTCCGGCAGCTTCGCGTCGAGGAAGACGAGGTGAAACCGATGCCGCTTCGCCAGGCGGAGCGCCTGCCGGCCGCTCGTGGCCGTCACCGCGGCAATGCCGGTGCGCTTCAGGATGTGAGCGAGCGCCCAACAAATGTCGGGCTCGTCTTCCACGATCAGGACGGCGGTCTCTGCCTCCCGCACTCTCGCCCTACGCGCTTTTCAGAAGTGGAAGCCGGACGATGAACGTGGAGCCCTGGGCCTCGCGGCTCTCGACCTCAATCACTCCGAAATGCTGCCGGACGATCGAGTAGCAGATTGACAACCCCAGTCCCGTCCCCTTGCCGCTGGGCTTGGTCGTGTAGAAGGGATCGAAGATTTTCTCGATGTCCGGCGAGGCCATCCCGCACCCGGTATCGGTTATCTGGATCCGTCCCTCGTCATTGGCCTCTTCGAGGCTCACTCGCAGCGAGCCCCCGCTCGGCATCGCCGCGAGGGCATTGAGAAACAGGTTCATGAACACCTGCTGGAGCAGGCCCGGAACGCCGCTTACGAATACCGGGTGATCGAGTAGATCCAGTTCCATTTTGACCCGCTGGACGCCCGCCTGGGGGCCTGCGAGCGCCGCAGCCTCTCGAATCTGTGAGACCAGATCGAGCCGCACCATGTCGGGCTGCGCGCCGAGGCGCGCGAAGTGCAGGAGGTTCTCGATGATGAGACAGGCTCGCCGGATCCCGGCCAGGACTTTCGTCGCGCACTGGCGCCGAAACTCGGGGTCGTCAGGTTCTTCGAGAAGGAACTGGGCGGCAGAGGAGCTAATCGACAAGGGATTGCGGACTTCGTGCGCGATACCCCCGGCGAGGACGCCGAGGGCAGCCAGTTTCTGGGAGTGCAGAAGGTGCGCCTCGAATTTGCGGCGCTCGGTGAGATCGCGTCCCACGGCGACGACCGCGACGACGCGGCCCTGGTCGTCCCTCATGGCTGATCCCACCCAGGAGACCGGCACAGGCGTGCCGGCTTTGGTGGTCAGATCCCACTCGGCGATGTCGAACCGCTCACCTCTCCGGGCACGCTCGAACGCCTCTCGCGCGCTGGCCTGATGGGACTGCGCACAGAGCTCGAAGAACATGCGGCCCTGCACTTCCTGTGCGGTGTAGCCGGAGATCTTTTGGGCCGAGGCATTCCACGTCATCAGCCGTCCATCCGTTGAGGTCGAAAGCACGATGTCACTCGCGCTTTCGACGACGCTCGCCAGGTGGCGCTCGGCCCGCCGGGCCTCCTCGCCCAGCTTCATCTGCTCGGTCACGTCCTCGAGAAGCAGCATGACCACCTCGATGGCGCCGCGCCAGGAAAACGGGATCAGGTTGTAGTAGTAGACGCGCGTCGCCAGCCCGGGCGCGCGGTAGACCATCCGCTCGCCTTTGGTCGACACGTTGCCCTCGAATGCCGCGTGAATCCGAGCCGCCAGATCCATCTGCTCGACGATCACCGGCGGAAAGACGGTATCGATCCGGTGGCCAACCGTTTCAGACTCGGCCCGGCGAGCTCGGTCCAGAAAGTTGCGGTTGGCCGAGACGACACGCATCTGGCGATCGACGAGGAGCACCGAGGAAGGGATGGCATCCAGCACCATCCAGTACAACTTCTCGTAACGCCCTGCTTCACTCTCGCTGTGATCCCTGACCAGGCGCGCGACACTACGGCTACTAGCCATGTCTTGCCACCTCCCGTTCTGGCTCAACAAAGTTGAAAGGGGGCCACGGCCCGCTCAGCAGCAGCCGGGCGCCCTCGGCGCGCTCAATCTGCCGAAACTCCGAGCGGAACGCATCGAGCGACTCGCGCCTCAGCAGGAAGTAGAGCGCGGCGAGCGGCGTACGGAAGAGAGAAGGCGATGCCAGCCCCGGGGAGCATTCGGTCTTGCACCTCAGACATAGCTCGCCGAACGCCGACCGGATCCGCTCCAGCACCTCCGCTGCCGCCTCCGCGCGCTGGTCCTGCGCTGCGTAGAGTTTCTTGCGTCGGGCCAAGTAATCTGAGCCTGACCAGGAAACGCGACGCTCGGCCCGCAATGCCGCCGCCTGATGGTCGCTCTCAGAGGTGGCGGCGGGCTCCGGACTGTCCACCAGCACGCGGACTCCCATCTCTACGCAGCCATCGATGCCGCGTAGCACCTCGGCATAGTGCTCGCAGCGCGTCCCGAGCAGGTCAACAACAGCGGCCTCGGTGGGGAGCAGGCATCCAAAACGCATGGGCACCGTCGTGCACGCCGCGTGAAGTGCCTGCACCACTCGCGCGAAGGCCAGGACTGACGCAAAGGTCGGCGACAGCTCCGGCGCCTCGACGGCCGACACGGCCGCCCCAAGGCCGCCGTGTTCGATAACCCCCACGCGAGCGCCACCGACCCCCGGCGGCAGGGTTCTTCTTGATATCTCTCGGCCGATGTCAGATCCAGCGAAGAGGATGCCGTAGAGAAGACGGCTCATTCCACCAGGGTCCCTTCGAACGACGGGCAGAAGCTATAGGGAGGCCATGGACCGGAGACGTGGAGGACGAGGCCTTGGTCGCTGTACGACGCGTTGATGAGGTGAATCCGCGCAGTGAAGTCGGCCACCGTTCTTCGAGGGACCAGAAAGGCCCAATTGAGAACCGGGGCCTCTTCCTCTGGCGACGCCGTTGAGAGGATCACCCTCTCCCGGAACTCCGCCGCGTGCGTGCGCAGCTCGTTCGCGACTCGCTCGCGCGCCCCTTGCAGCCAGGCGTTGAGCTCCTGACCCACTCCGGCGCGGATCCGTTGCTCTGCCAGATAGCGCGCCCCGGGCGACGAGGGAAGCATGTTGCCCTCCCGCCCGAGCGCTAGAGCGAAGAGCCGGGCCTCGGCGAGAGTCCGGTTCAGCATGCCTTTGACGGCCCATTCCCCGCGATCTGTAAATCGCTCCAGCGCGCCCGCAACGGCGGCGTGGTGTGTCGCGAGCCAGGCTTCGAGGCGCGCTCGCGACGAGAAGAGCGTGGCAAAGCGCGCGGGCACGACGGGCGAGGATCGCATGACCCGCTCCACCACTTCTTCGTGCCGGCAAATGCGAGGGCCTATCCAAGCAAGATCTTGCATCCGCGACTCAGCTCCGGGCCCGGAGAACTCATCTCGCGGAACCACGCTCACCACGGCAAAAACGTCGCCGAAGGGAACGACCGTCGGAGAGGTTTCCTCCTCGAGAGTCGGACCGTCAAAGCTCTCCAGAGCGCCCTTTCGAGCAAGACAGTACAAGTAAAGAGCTGTGGAAGATTCTTCGCCTGCTGCAGCACGGGTTTCGAGGTTCGCAGTCATGCATCCCCGATCGCTCGAGGTCCTGGTTCTATTTCCTCCGCTCCGGCGACCCTCGTTCGCCCCTCTTCCACGGCGAGCTCGATGTCGTCGTGGGTAATGCAGAGGTCGGCCTCGTTGGGCGGTTCCTCGCCGGCCGCTTCCACGAGGCAACGCACTGCAGCGAGCGCGGCTCTCTGGCAGACGCCCGCGATGTCCGCCCCGCTGAAGCCGTCGGTTCGCGCGGCCAGTTCTGCCGCATTGATCCCGGGTGCCAACGGCTTGCCGCGAAGGTGAATCTCGAGAATCTCCCGGCGGGCTCCCTCGTCCGGGAGCGAAATGTCGATCGCCACATCGAAGCGACCGGGCCGGAGCGCGGCCGAATCGAGCAGATCCGAGCGGTTCGTGGCTCCAAGCACGAGAACGCCCTTCAGTTCTTCCAGGCCGTCCAGTTCCGTGAGGAACTGAGAGAGCACTCGCTCCGACACATGCGAATCGGAGCCCAGTCCACTTCGCGTCGGGAGAAGCGCATCGATCTCATCGAAGAACACGATGCAGGGGGCCGCCTGTCGAGCTTTCCTGAACACCTCGCGCACGGCTTTCTCGGATTCGCCCACGTACTTCGAGAGGAGGGCTGGCCCCTTCACCGAAATGAAGTTGACGCGACTCTCCTTGGCGACGGCCTTGGCCACCAGCGTCTTGCCGCAGCCTGGCGGTCCGGTCAAGAGGATGCCCTTGGGCGGCTTGACTGCCGCTTTCTCGAAGAGCCCTGCATACCGCAGGGGCCACTCGACCGCTTCAGTGAGCTGCGCCCGCGTCTGGGCCAGTCCTCCCACGTCCTGCCACCCGACATCCGGGATCTCCACGAACACCTCGCGAATGGCCGAGGGCTCGACCTCCCGCAGGGCCGCCAGAAAGTCGCTCACCTGCACCTCGAGGCGTGCGAGCTGCTCATAGGGGATGTGGGCCAGCGAGAAGTCGATGTCGGCCATGATCTGCCTCAAGCAGATCATGGCCGCCTCCCGGCACAGCGCTTCGAGGTCAGCCCCGACGAACCCGTGGGTAATCTCCGCCAGGTAGCCCAGATCCACGTCGGCTGCCAGCGGCATCCCGCGGCTGTGGATTTCGAGGATCTCCAGCCGCCCGTCCCGGTCGGGGACGGGAATGGCGATTTCCCGATCGAACCGGCCGGGCCGCCGCAGCGCGGGGTCGATTGCGTTGGGGATGTTGGTCGCCCCGATCACGATGACGTTCTGCCGCTTGGTGAGACCATCCATGAGCGCGAGCAGTTGAGCCACCACCCGCTTTTCGACCTCGCCCTGCACCTGTTCGCGGCGCGGTGCGATCGCGTCCAACTCGTCGAGAAACACGATGCTGGGCCCCTTTCGCGTCGCTTCCTCGAAGATCTTGCGCAGGTGGGCCTCGCTCTCTCCGTAGAACTTATGGATGATTTCCGGCCCGCTGACCGAAAAGAACTCCGCTTCGCTCTCATGCGCGATGGCGCGCGCGATGAGGGTCTTCCCACACCCTGGCGGGCCGTGCAGGAACACGCCCTTCGGCGCGTCGATCCCGAGACGCTCGAAGGCCTCCGGGTAGCGCAGCGGCAGCTCGATCATCTCGCGGACGCGCTGGAGCTCCCGTCTGAGGCCGCCAACGTCCTCGTAGGAGACCGACCGGCGCGTCTCTTCCCGGGAGGCGGTCCCGATGACGAGTTGGGTCGTGGGGTTGACGACGACCGGTCCATCCGGAACAGTGCTTTCGACCTTGAAGTCGGCCCAGCGACTGCCGAAGAGCGTCGCGCGGACGCGGCCCCCGGCCAAAACTGGCAGGCCGTCGAGAAGACTGCCGATGTAATTCAGGTCCCGCTCCGCAGGCGTGACCGTCGTGGGCATGAGCACCGCTCGC
>JACOUA010000232.1 GCA_016178075.1 Acidobacteriota bacterium | reverse complement strand
GTGTCATCTTGGGCGTCGAGGCGCCCGCCCGGCAAGGCGCGAGGAGCGCGCATACCGGGTGTATGTAAGCGACGAGCAACGCAGCCCGGCGGGATGCATCGGCGTCCAAGATGGCACCTTTATTCCTTTCCGGGCCCTTACCGCGGAGATCACACGGAACGTGTTAGGTTGGGGTTTAGAAGAAGGTTCTGTGTTCTCTGTGGTCTCTGTGATCTCTGTGGTAAGTTTTGTCTCACGGCGGCGCAGCGCTGCCGTCTCGGTGGGTCCGGCAACGCGTTCTGGATGGAGCTATGCGGGTTTTCGAATCGGGATCGGCGGCCGAACGGCTCGCCGAGGCCCGGGCCTTCATCGAATCGTTTCCCCCTTCAGCCGAGATTCTGCTCGTCGGCGCTTCGCGTGAAGCCGTCGACGACCTTGCGCGCCTCGTCTCGCTCTCGCGCGGGTTCAGCTTCGGCCTCCATCGTTTCAGCCTGATCCAGCTCGCGGCGCGTCTCGCGGCCCCGAGGCTTGCGTCCGCTGGTCTGTCGCCGACAACCGCCTTGGGCATCGAAGCCATTGGGGCGCGCGCCGCCTTTGAGGCCGCGCGCGCGAGCGCCCTGGACTACTTCGGCCCGGTCGTCCGCTCGCCCGGTTTCCCACGCGCCCTCGCGCGGACGGTCACCGAGCTGCGGCTGTGTGGGTCGCGCGTCGATGGGCTCATCGATCTTCCGGCGGGTGGTCCCGATCTGCGGGATCTGGTCAAGCGCTGCGAGGAAGAGCTCGCGAAGGGCGGCATCGCCGATCGGGCGGCGCTCTTTCGCGCCGCGTGCGCCGCGCTCGAGGAAGGCTCGGCGCGATTCGCGGGCCTTCCGCTCCTGCTCTTCGACGTCGCGCTGGACACGGTCGTGGCCCGGACATTTGTGGCCAGGCTCGTGCCGGCGGCTCCGCAGGCGCTGGCCACGATTCCCTTTGGGGACGGGTCAGCGCATTTGGCCTGCGAGGCGATGGCGAGCGAGTTCTCCGAATCCCGGATCCCGAATCCCGCCCTTCGGCAAGCTCAGGGCGCCCTGAGGCTCTCGAAGGGCGAATCCCGAGAGCATTCCACCCTGACCAGGTTGAGGACCTTCTTGTTCGCGGACCAGCCCGCGACCCTGGGGACCGTGGGCGATGACCTCGTGCTCTTTTCCGCGCCGGGCGAAGGACGCGAGTGCGTGGAAATCGCCCGCCGGATCCTCGAAGAAGCCCACCAAGGCGTTCCCTTCGATCGCATAGCCGTGCTGGTCAGGAGCGTCGAGCACTATGCCGGTCTGCTGGAGCATGCATTCACGCGCGCGGGGATTCGGGCGTACTTCGACCGCGGCACCAGGCGTCCCGAACCGTCGGGACGCGCGTTCCTCGCGCTGCTCGGCTGCGCGGTCGAGGGTCTCTCGGCCCGGCGCTTCGCGGAATATCTGTCGCTCGGTCAAGTGCCGGCGCTCGATCGGAACGCGGTCCCGCCGAACCGGCCGGCCGAGTGGGAGCCGCCGTCCGACGAGATCTTTGGCGCCGCTGACCGCCCTGTGGCCACGCGCGCGATCCCGAGCCTTGACGCCGGTGGATCCGGCCAAGAACCGGGTGCAAGCCACGTCGAGCCCGATGCCGCGGAACTGGCCGGTTCGCTGCGGGCACCGTGGAAATGGGAGCGGCTGCTCGGCGAAGCGGCGGTGATCGGCGGACGCGACAGGTGGATGCGACGGTTGAACGGTCTGGCGGCCGAGTACGAGATCAAGCGGCGCGCGCTCGAGGACGAGGAGCCCGAATCGCCGCGGCTCGCTGCGGTCGAAGACGACCTCCGCAACCTTGCCCATCTGCGCGCCTTCGGCCTCCCCATTATCGAAGTGCTGGGATCATGGCCGGCGGAGGCGACCTGGGGCGAGTGGCTGCGGCGCTTCGAGGCGCTCGCGCCGCGGGTCCTGCGCTATCCGGCGCGGGTGGTGCAGGTGCTGGTCGATCTACGGCCGATGGCCGAGGTGGGGCCGGTCCCGCTGCGGGAGGCGCGGGACGTGCTGGCGGATCGGCTGGGCCGCCTGCAGGAGGAGCCGCCGAGCGTTCGCTACGGGCACGTGTTCGTCGGCACGCCCGATCGCGCGCGCGGGCGCGTGTTTGAGGTCGTGTTCGTGCCCGGACTGGCCGAGCGGATCTTTCCGCAGAAGCCGCGCGAAGATCCGATGCTCGGCGACGAGCTTCGGCAACGGCTGGACGGGGCGCTCCCGACCCAGTTCGATCGTGCGCAGCACGAGCGGCTGCTGCTGCGCCTGGCGATTGGCGCGGCCGGGCGCCGCGTCTATCTCTCGTATCCGAGAATGGACGTCGGCGAGGCGCGGCCGCGGGTGCCGTCGTTCTACGCGCTCGACGTGATGCGCGCCGCGACCGGTCGGGTGCCGCCGCACGAGCAGCTCGAGCAGGCGGCCGAGCGCGAGGCGCAAGCGAGCCTCGCCTGGCCCGCGCCGCTCGACCCCGCCCGCGCCATCGACGATCTCGAGCACGACCTCGCCGTCATCCGGCCGTTCCTCCAGCAGGACGATCCCGCGCTTGTGAGGGGCCGGGCGCACTATCTCCTGCGATTGAACGACTTCCTGCGTGAATCGCTCGTCGACCGCTGGGCGCGCTGGTCCGAGAAATGGTCGCCGCGCGACGGGCTCGTTCGGGCCGTGGAAGCCACGCGTGACGCGCTCGCGCCTCATCGGCTGCGGGCGCGCCCCTACTCCACCTCGGCGCTCCAGCGCTTCGCGTCATGTCCGTACCAGTTCCTGCTCTCCGCCATCTATCGAATCAAGCCGATGGAGGAACCCGAACCCCTCGAGCGCATGGATCCGCTCACGCGCGGGCAGATCTTCCATCGCATCCAGGCCGAGCTCTTCCGCGCGCTCAAGGCCGCCCCCGGATCCACGGCCCTCTCCGTCCTGGACGAGACGATCGATCGCGTCGCGGCCGCCTATCACGAGCTCCTGGCGCCGGCGATCGAACGGGTGTGGCGCGATGAGATCGCGTCGATCCGGATGGACCTGCGCGCCTGGCTCCGCATGGTGGCGGGCTCTGGCGAGCCCTGGGAGCCGGCGTATGTCGAGTTGAGCTTCGGTCTCGAGATCGACACAGAGCATGATCCGCACAGCGTCCGTGAACCGGTGGTGCTCGACGATGGGTTCGTTCTGCGCGGGTCGATCGATCTGATCGAACGGCGGCGCGACAGCTCGCCGCCGGTGTACCGCGTCACCGATCACAAAACGGGCCGGAACCGGTCGCGACCCGGGATGGTCATCGGCCAGGGCGCCGTGCTGCAGCCGGTGCTCTACAGCCTGGCGGTGGAGAAGTTGCTCCAGGCGCAGGTGAGCGACGCGCAGCTCTTCTACTGCACGTCCGCCGGGAATTTCCATCGACACGCGATCACGGTGAAAGACGACACGAAGCGGCTGGGGATGGAAGCGCTGGAGATCATCGATCGCTCGATCGAGCAGGGCATCCTGCCGCCCGCGCCCCTCGACTATGCGTGCCAGTTCTGCGACTTCCGTCCCGTATGCGGCCCGAACGAGGTCGAGCGGGTCGCGAAGAAGAAGTCGCCGCCGCTCCTCCTGGGCGATCTCCAGTTGCTGCGAACAAGGCCCTGAACGATGCAACCAAGATCCGGAGCGTAAGCGACGGCAGGCGATGGGGGTGGGGCCCCATCGCAAACCAAAAAAAGATGACTGTCACACCGACACTCTCTGACCAGACCCAACGCGACCTCATCCGCCACGCCCTCGACGACACGCTCGTCGTCGAAGCGGCGGCCGGAACGGGAAAGACGACCGCCCTCGTGCAGCGCATCATCGAGGTCGTGGCGCGGGGCCGCGCGACCGTGCAGCAGATCGTCGCCGTGACCTTCACCGAGAAGGCGGCGGGCGAGCTGAAGCTGCGGCTGCGCGAGGCGTTCGAGCGGGCACGAGAGGAGCGCGGATCGGATCCCGAGGTTCGCCGGCGCTTGGACGATTCGCTCGCGCGGCTCGAGGAGGCGCACGTCAGCACGATTCACGGGTTCTGCGCCGACCTGCTCCGGGAGCGGCCGGTCGAGGCAGGGGTCGATCCGCTGTTCGAGGTCCTCACCGAGGCACGGGCCGACCGTCTTCGAGACGAGGCGTTTCACGGGTGGATGAGCGGGCAGCTCGAGGATCCGCCCGAGGGAATCCGGCGGGCCCTGCGGCGAACGCCGTTCGCCGACGACGCGGATGGACCCACGGAGCGGCTGCGCCGCGCCGCCCGCGAGCTCAGCGAGTGGCGCGACTTCACGACGCTCTGGCGGCACGACCCGTGGGACCGCGATCGCGAGGCGGAGGCCCTCCTTGCGCAGCTGCACGGGTTCGCGGATCTGGCCGCGAAGCCTGCCAGCGCCAACGATCCGCTGCACGTCGATGCGCGTCCGGCGCTCCATCGATCGGACGAGATCCGGAAGGCCCGCGAGCTCGGGGTGGTCGATTACGACGGGTGGGAGGCGGCGCTCATCGACCTCTCGCGCAATCGCGACTTTCGTCGGGCGAGGAAAGGAAGCGGCAAGACATACGGCCCGGGCGTGCTGCGCGAGTCGGTCATCCAGGCGCGCGACGAGCTGCTCAGGGCGCTCGAGGAATTCCGCGAGGCCGCCGACGCTTCGCTGGCGGCGTGCCTGCAGCGGGAACTCGCCGGGTGCCTGGACCGCTACGAGGTGTTGAAGGCCAGAGCCGGCGCGCTCGATTTTCTCGACCTGCTCTTGCGCGCGCGGAATCTCGTCCGGGACCGCGCCGACGTCAGAGGCGCCTTCCAGCAGCGCTTCATGCGCGTATTCGTCGACGAATTCCAGGACACTGATCCGCTGCAGGCGGAGCTCCTCTTGCTCCTCGCGGCGGACGATCCATCCGTTGACGATTGGCGCCAGGTCGCGCCGGTGCCAGGAAAGCTGTTCCTCGTCGGCGATCCCAAGCAGTCCATCTATCGATTTCGCCGCGCCGACGTCGGCGTGTATCGGGACGTGTGCGATGTGCTGAAGTCGCGCGGCGCGCGTCCCGTAGAGCTGCGGACCAGCTTCCGGGCGACGCCCGAGATTCAAGCCGTCGTCAACGCGGCGTTTTCCCGCGTCATGACCGGCGATCGTCAGACGCTGCAGGCTGACTACATACCGCTGGATCGCTTTCGCCCGACCCAGGCCGGACAGCCGTCGGTGGTGGTGCTGCCGGTTCCGGAGCCGTACGGACGGCTGAACGTCGGCGTGACGGCCATCGAAGCCTCGTTGCCCGATGCAGTCGGGGCCTTCATCCATTGGCTGGTGACCGAGAGTCAGTGGACGGTCGGGGAGGGGGACCGGCGGGTTCAGATCGCGCCGCGCCACATCTGCCTGCTGTTCCGGCGCTTCGTGAGCTGGGGCAAGGACATCACCCGGCCCTATGTCGAGGCCATCGAGGCGCGGGCCGTTCCGCATCTGCTGGTCGGCGGGAAGGCCTTCCACGATCGCGAGGAGGTCGAATCGATCCGGGTCGCCCTCGCCGCGATCGAGTGGCCGGACGATGAGCTGTCGGTGTTTGGAACGTTGCGGGGCGCGCTCTTCGCGATTGGCGACGAGGAGCTGCTGGAGTATCGGGATCGATACCGGACGTTTCACCCGTACCGCGTCCCGCGCGAGGTGCCGGCGCATCTGGCGCGCGCCGCGTGCGCGCTTGGGCTGCTGCGGGGACTGCACGGGACGCGCAACCATCGGCCCGTGGCCGACACGCTGCAGGCGCTCCTCGACGCCACGCGCGCGCACGTCGGGTTCGTGCTCCGGGGCGCCGGCGAGCAGGTGCTGGCCAACGTGCTCTACATCTCGGAGCTCGCACGGCAGTACGAGGCGTCCGGCGGCATCTCGTTCCGCGGATTCGTCGACGAGCTGCGCGAGGCCGCGCGCCGCGAGCAGGCCCCCGAAGCGCCGATCCTCGAAGAGGGCAGCGACGGCGTCCGGATGATGACCGTGCACAAGGCGAAGGGCCTCGAGTTCCCGGTGGTGATCCTGGCCGACATCACGGCGAGCCTCCGGCCGTTTGCGGCGACGCGTCACGTGGATCCGGCGCGAGGCCTGTGCGCGACACGCCTCGGCGGCTGGTCCCCGCGCGAGCTGCTCGAGCACGAGGCCGAGGAGCTGGCGCGCGAAGAGGTCGAGGGGGTGCGGATCGCCTACGTGGCCGCTACGCGCGCCCGCGATCTGCTCGTCGTCCCGGCCGTCGGCGACGGTCCGTTCGAGAGCGGATGGATCAGCCCGCTGAACGATGTCATCTATCCCCCGCTCGCGGCGCGGCGCGACGGGAGGCGCGCGCCAGGGTGTCCGGCGTTCAAGAAGGATTCCGTGGTGAACCGCCCGAGCGGCGACCCCGCCCGGTCGCCGCGACGATTTAATCAAGAAGGATGTGCCGGAAGAGATCGTGCAGGAAGGGCTGAGGTCGTATCAGCGGTGGAAGGCGTGGCGGAGCGAGGCGATCGAGCAGGGGTCGCGGCCGAGCGTGCTGATTCGCACCGCGACCGATCACGCGGCCGGGCAGGTGGCGCTCGCTCGGCTCGGACTTGCGAGCGACCTTTCGAGCCGCGCGCCATCGGCACGCGACGAGATCCACGTGGTACTCCTCGTTCGCGACGGGCAGGCTCCTGCCGGTGCGCGATACGGGTCGCTCGTGCACGCGGTGCTGGCGGTTGTGCCTCTCGAGGCCGGTGCTCGGCAGATCGCGGAGGTGGCGGCGCTCGAAGGCCGCATCTTTGGCGCGACCGAGCTCGAGCGCGCGTCGGCGGCCTCGGTCGTCGAGCGCGTGCTGGCGCACGAGCTGATCGATCGAGCCCGCCGGGCGGCGCGCGATGGGCGCTGCAGGCGTGAAGCGCCCCTTGCCAACCGCGAAGCCGACGGGACGCTCGTCGAGGGGGTCGTCGATCTCGCGTTCGAGGAGGATGAGGGCTGGACCGTTGTCGACTTCAAGACGGACCACGAGCTTGGCGAGAATGAAGCGCTGTATTGGTTTCAGGTAAAACTGTATGCGCAGGCGATTGCCGGGCGTGCGGCGAGAAAAAGCTCGCCACGTCATCGTCGTAGAAGGTCAGACCGCTCGCGCCCAGGCGCTGCGCGTACGACGCCAGATAGAGCCGCCCGCCGACGATGCCGGCTTCGAGCTGGGTGGCGCGATAACCGCGATTGCCGAGCCGATCGAGGATCATTCGCAGGTCGGCCAGGAAGAAGACGACCGCGCAGGCATCCGCAGGCAGATCCTGCTCGAGCCCGAGATAGCCGGCCTCGTGCCGAAAGCGGCCTTCTTTCAGCAGCTCCAGTTGGCACGGCGATCGGTGGAGCACGTACGCGCCAGGTGCGAGGTCGTCGACCGCGTGGACAATCACATAGAGATCCGTGAGTGATGAGAGGGAGCCTGTTCCTCTCGGGCCCAGGAAGTCGGCATCGATCTCCCGCGTGGCTCGACCGAGTGTGGTCGCGAACTGCTCGAAGCTCCACGAAGCGGCGCGATCGAACTGCCGGGTCGATCCTCTTCGCTGAATCACCTCCTCCAGAAGATCTGTGGCCTTACCGGACGCGTCGCCCGGCTCCAGATCGGTGACCACCGAGCCGTCTCGAGATTGATCTGACGAGCGGCGGCCCGCGAGATCTGAGGCGAGCGTCCGGGCCGCCTGGCGCCACCCCACGACCTCCTCATCGGTCACGAGCGAGGATGCCGCATGAACCTCGCGCATCAGTGGATAGTCGACCTCGTGGGCCGACAGCGGAGCCGTCGTGAAAGAGACCGGTGCAACAGGGCCCGAGGCCGGCGGCGGCTCGGCCGTTGATCCGATCGCCACCAGCGAGAAGCTCACCTCTCGGAGCGGATCGAGCGCCAGGAGCTGGTTCACGCTCTCGTCGGTGAATCCGACGATGGTGCGGGCCGGAAGGCCGATGGCACGGCACGCGGCCAGCAGGTTCGCCAGGATCGTCCCGTTGTCCCAGCCAAAATGACGGTAGGTCCGCGCGCGATATTTCCACGCATTCCTCCAGTAGGTGGCCGAGCAAACGATCGTCGCGGGCGCATGCCGGATCGCGTCCTCGCTTCCGGCGGCTCGCACGACGACGTCACGGTAGTCACCCTGGCGGAGCGCGCGCAGCGCGAAGTCGGCCGGATTGAAGTGGTACACGCCGGCGTCCAGGTCAGGCAGCCGGCCGCACACCAGATAGAGCTCGATCTCGTACAGCGCGCCCGTGCAGGATGCGGCGCGAAACACGAGTTCGCCGCCGGGAAGCCGGCGGCGTTTCGTGATGCCGGCCGACAGATACAGTAACCACGCGAGCTGCTGCCGAGTGGGGACGGCATCGGACGTCCGAAGTCCGACGTCAGCCGTCTGAGGTCCGGAGCTGGGACGCGGTTCCAGCGGCTGCGAGATCGCGGCGAGTGCTGGCACGCCGCTCGCCGGCCACTCGTTTGGGAGCGGGATCGGTTGGAGATCGCCGTAGAGCTTGTAGGGCAGCGGCTGATTGGACCAGTCGAGGTGATGCAGGTCCGTCCGAACGCTCATGTACGAGTGCTTGGTCGCGTCGTGGTAGCGCCAGGCGACAATCGTGTCCCGGTTTGACATTTATAATGCCCAGGCTATGGGCGATGGGCTTTGTCGAGGCCCAAAGCCTATAGCCTATAGCCTAAAGCCAAAAGCCTGATGTTCAGTCTTCAGATCATCGGCCTTCGCGGCCTTCCCGACGTCAGCCCCGGCGACAACCTTGTCTCGCTCATCGCCGACGGCGTCCGGCGTGAAAGCGTCGACGTCAACGATGGTGATGTGTTCGTCGTCACGCAGAAGATCGTGTCGAAGGCTTCGGGGCGCATGGTGCGGCTGGCAGATGTCGAGCCTTCCGCGATTGCTGAAGACTGGGCCTCGCGCGTGGAGAAAGACCCGCGACTCATCGAGGTCATTCTCCGCGAGTCCGCTCGCATCGTCCGGATGGACCGTGGCATCATCGTCGCCGAGACGAAACATGGATTCGTGTGCGCCAATGCCGGCGTCGACGGATCGAACGTGCCGGGAGGATACGTGACGCTGTTGCCGGAGCATCCGGACGACGACGCGTGCAAGATCAGGGAGGGGTTGACGGCCACGCTCGGGTCCCGCGTCGCGGTTCTCATCTGTGACACGTTCGGGCGACCGTGGCGCCTGGGTCAAGTCAACGTGGCGATCGGAATCTCGGGGCTGAAACCGCTCGCCGACTATCGCGGGTCGCGCGACGCGTCGGGCGTGTTTCTGCAATCCACCATGATCGCCGTGGCCGACGAGCTGGCGTCGGCGGCGGAGCTCGTGATGGGCAAGCTGCATCGGGTCCCGGTGGCGATCATCAAGGGCGTTGTCGATCACGAGGGGGAGGGCGCCGCGCACGATCTGATACGGCCTGGCCATGAGGACATGTTCCGATGAAGGAACGTGCCTTCCGGATCCTCGCACGGCGCGGGGTCGCGATCGCGATCACCTGCGGGATCTTCGCGATCCTCATCCGCCGCGTGCCGCTCGATCGTCTCGCGAATGTCCTGGCGACGGCCGACTACCCGGCGTTCCTCGTGCTCATGCTCCCCAACACCGTCTTCTATTTCTGTTGGGACACGCTGGTGCTCTCGGTTGCGATGTCATGGTTCCACGGACCGGTGGCCTATTCCGACCTCCTTCCCGTGCGCGCCTCCTCGTATGTCGTCGCGTTCTTCAACACGAATGCCGGCCGTGGCGCGCTGGCCGCGTATCTCAGTCGCCGGCTGGGCGCACCGTTTCTCCAGATCGGTGGGACCGTCCTCTTCCTGGTGCTGACCGAATACACGCATCTGGTGGCGTGGGCGACGGTCGGCATCCTGATGGTCAGGCAGCAGGTGAGGACCGAGCTCGCGTGGGCGCCGCCCATGGTCGCGGTGTTCTGGCTGGTGTTCTTTGTGAGCAGGCACTGGCTGAGCGGCGCGATGCGCGAGTGGACACTCTTGCGGACCTTCCGGATGGCGCCGCCATCTCGGTACGTGCAGATCGTGCTGCTGCGGGCGCCGATGTTCTTCGTGTCACTGTGGGTGCACTACCTGGCCGCGCGCAGCTTCGGCATCGAGATCCCCTTCGGTCCAATGCTGGCCTTTCTTCCCGTCATCTTCATGCTCGCGGCGCTTCCCATCACCGTCGCGCATCTCGGGACGACGCAGGCCGCCTGGATCTTCTTTTTCGGCGGCTACGCGCCTGCCGAGAAGCTCTTGGCCTTCAGCCTTGCGGCGCACCTGACCTTCACGACGACCCGCACGCTGCTGGGCCTCGCGTTTCTGCCACGCGCCTGGGCCGACCTCATCAGCGAGTCGGAAGTCACGAGTCACAAGTCGGAAGTCCGGACTTCAGACGTCTGACTTCAGACTTCAAACTTCTGACTTCCGACTTGTCACCCCATCGTGCTGACGCGCTCAGGGTTGATCTTGTAGATGACGCGGACTTCCCCCGGTT
>JACOUA010000231.1 GCA_016178075.1 Acidobacteriota bacterium | reverse complement strand
CTCGAGGCGCTCGACATGAGCGACGCCGAACTCGCGCGTCAGCTGAAGGTTCCGACCAATCGCGTGACGGAGATCCTGAACGGGCAGCGCGCGATTTCCGGAGACACTGCGCTACGCCTGGCTCACTTTTTCGGAACGAGCCCACAGTTCTGGCTGAATCTTCAGAGCCTTTACGAGCTTCGGTTAGCCGAAGAGAAGAGCGGAAAGGCAATCAAAAAGCTGCCAAGGCTGAAGCACCTCGAAGAAGTTAGCGTGTAAGAATCTCAGTCCTTGACGTGAGCGTCATTTTGGCAATCGACACTGCTTGGACCTGCACCGAGCCAAGCGGCGTTGCGCTTCTCGCGTCCCAGGACCACGGCTGGGAGTGTCTCTGCATCGCTCCGAGCTATGACGCGTTCCTCGCATGCGCAACGGGCTCCCCGATTGACTGGGTGAACGGCCGCTTTCACGGCTCAAAGCCCGATGTTCCGCGGCTGCTTCGAGCAGCGGCCACCATCGCGCGGGAAGATGTCGACCTTGTGGCGGTTGACATGCCTGTCGCCACGGTCCCGTTCTCAGCTCGACGGGCTGCGGACAATGCAATCTCCGCCGCGTTCGGCGGACGCGGGTGCTCCGCCCACTCGCCAAGCGCTTCACGCCCAGGCGCACTGGGCGCCGACTTGACGAAAAGCTTCTGCGACGCCGGCTATCCGCTTGTCGCAGGAGGCGATAACGTGCGCGTACCTCGCGGAATGATCGAGGTGTACCCTCACCCGGCGCTGCTGTCGCTGCTACGAGCCTCGTACAGAATCCCCTACAAGGTGCAGAAATCAACGCGGTATTGGCCGGCCCTGGGCGTACGGGAGCGCGTCGCGTGCTTGCTCAACGAGTTCACCGCAATCCACCAAGCCCTGTCCGTTGAAATTGGAGGCATCAGCGTCCCGCTGCCGCACCTGGACGGCATCTCCGCACTCGCGACGCTGAAACGATACGAAGATGCGCTCGACGCACTCGTGTGTGGTTGGGTCGCCGTCCAATTCACGGCGGGAAACGCGGCAGCCTACGGCGACGCAACCGCCGCAGTTTGGGTCCCCAAGCCGAAGCTCACCTGACAGTCGTCGACTCGGCGACGCTCGTGCGTTGCCGAACGGGAAGACGGCGCAGGTGCCAGCTGGCCCGGCGTGTCGGATCGATCGCCATCGTCTGGTCGGTACGTCGGGTGGTCGGGGTGTTCGCCTCGCGCTCGGTTGGCTCGCCAGACCGTCGCCACGGCGACCAGCGGCGGACCGGCATGGGACGCGTTCCGCTCGCGCCAGGCACAGAGCAGCCTGTCACGCCCGCGCCAGTGGTCCGCCGCTTCGGCCAGGCAAGTCGCCCTCGCATCCTCCCTTGGCCGCGCTCGTGGGGTTCCTCTGCTTGCGAAGGAACCGCCACATCACGGTTCCTCAGGAGGATAAGAACATGGCGAAGACCCACACGACCACCTCGAACCTGACCGTCAAGATCGTCGTCAACGATCGCGGCAACCCGCCGGGAAAGCTGGCCGACGCGGAACTGCACTTCAGCGACGGCCCACTCGCCGGTCTGAAGCTGATCGGCTTCGGGATCTGGGAGCGCCGCAGCGGCGCCGGCCGCGACGTCACGTTCCCAGCGCGGCAGTACGCCGTGAACGGCGAGCGACGCAGCTTCGCGTTGCTCCGACCGATCGCGGACGTCACCGCGCAAGAGGGCGTGCGCGCCGCCATCCTGGCGGCGTACGCCGAGGTCGAGGCTGTGACAGCGTCGCCCGACGCGTAGCCTGCCCGGCCGCGGGGCGCCGCCAAGGCGCTCCGCTTGCTTTTCAAGCGCTCGATGCTCAAGGTGCTCCTTTATGTCGGTCGTCGTCTTACAAGCAGACGCGGGCGATGAACATTGGCGGCGAGCGATCGCATGCCGAAGCGTTCGCAGAAACGTGCCTGATGGATGGGTTTCGATCACGCGCGGCATGCGGGTAATTTCTTCCGTGAATGTCAGTAGCCATTACATGGCGCTTGCAAGCGTCCGTGGCCGGCACGGTCACAATCGCACTGATTCTTCCCCGTTCTTGTGCCCCGCATCGCTCGCATCGTGGTACCAGACTTGCTCCCCCGTGAGCTGCCAATGTCTGGCGAGCGATTTCGATGGAGCGCGCAAGTTCTCGGCGCCCGGCAGGCGACAACGACACCGAGTTGGACGTTCACAGCCCGGCGATGCGGAGACTGCTCGAACTCGCGGCGCGCGCGGCACAAGTTGATTCGACGGTCCTGATCACAGGGGAGAGCGGTGTCGGGAAGGAACGGCTCGCGCGGTTTATCCATCGAGTCTCCCCGCGTGCGCAAGGCCCGTTCGTCCCCATCAACTGCTGCGCGCTGCCCGAAGCGCTCATCGAAAGCGAGTTGTTCGGCCACGCCCGCGGCGCCTTCACCGGAGCGCTCCACGATCGGCCTGGCCTGTTCGAGGCTGCAGAGCGTGGCACGCTCCTGCTCGACGAAGTCGGCGACGTGCCCCTTTTGACACAGGTGAAACTCTTGCGCGTGCTCCAGGAACACGAGGTGCGGCGCATCGGCGAGAACCGCCAGCGTCGTGTGAACGTGCGATTGATCGCGGCGACGAACCGGACACTGACCGTCGATGTCGCCGAGCGCCGGTTCCGGCAGGATCTCTATTACCGGCTCCGCGTTGTTGATCTCCATGTCCCCCCACTGAGGGAGAGGCTCGAAGATCTTCGAGCACTGGCAGAGACCTTGCTCACGACAATCGCCCGAGAGATGCGGCGGGCGATCAGCGGCTACACAGCGGCAGCGCTTGAGCGAATGCTGCGATATCCATGGCCCGGAAACATCAGGGAACTTGAGAACGTGATCGAACGCGCCTGTGCCCTCGCCGCCGGCGCGTTGATCGACGTCGACGACCTGCCCGTGGAGCTCAATCAGAGCTATGCGGTTGCGTTTGCGTCTCCGAACATCCGTCCGCTGCGCGAGATGGAACGGGAATACATCCTTGCGGCGCTACAACGCAATGACGGGAACAGGACACGAACGGCGGAACAGTTGCGCATCGACGCGAAGAGCCTCCGCCGAAAGCTGAAAGGATACGTGGCCGCCTGACCTGTAGCGCGGCACGCGCAGCCACGATGACGCTCATGAGGTCAACGCACATGGCAAGCAGCTCACCAAACGAAACGACCGATACCTCGATCCCGACGGGATTTTCCGGTCTGTTGGGCGTGCGGAGGACCGCTCGCCTGCGCCGTGTCATGCGTCAGACGGGATTGCCGCCCGGCGCCATTCTCGATCTCGCGCTTGAACTGCTCGACATCGCCAGCCAGAGAATCGCGCCCTCACCGATACATCGGACTGCTGTGGGGCTCGGAACGGCTCGCTGGCGGAACGTCAGTGCTGAAGAACGAAGCCGAGTGTTACGCGCCGTCGCGCAGGCACGCTGGGCCAAGCATCGCGGGCAGGACGGAAGCGAGGAGCAGCGTACTGGTTCAGCCTTGCCGGGCGACGTGGTCGACCGGAACGACGAACCTGCGTGAGCACGAATGGGCATGCCGCCACGTCTGGACCGTCGGCGCGCACCGCGCAGGTTAGGCCGACTTGATGCGTTCGAGGAACGCGCGAACGCGCGCCATTCCACCCTCCGCATCAGAAACCGGCAGGTCGAGTTCACCAGCCAAGCGAGCGAACGGTTCGACCCAATGCGGTGGCACGTCAAGTGTCGGGGGCCAGTCGTGCGTGCTGCGGGTACGGAAGACCGATTCGCACGCTTCACGGAGGCCTGCGTAGTCGGTGACCAGTTCCTCCATGAGCAACAGATCGATCAGATCGCGGAAGCGCTCGTTGCGCTTGCCTGGCCGCGGCGGTAGGGTCATGCCGTGCAGCTTTTGGGCGATATGGAGACGGAGGGGTAGACACGGAAGTTCAGCAGGACCGGTGACGCCGAAGACGTCCGTGAGTGGAATTGCCGGCAGCCATTCGATCTCAGACTCGCCCGGTTCGGCGCGCGCGATATCGACGACAATGCCCGTCCACGCGCCGCCACGGTAGGTGACGGCGAATTCCATGTTGACAGTACGATTTTCAAGCAGCAGCGGTTCTCTTTTCCGTCGGAACGTAAATCCTTGATAGGCGTCGCCGGTCAAGGCGCGCTCCAACGTGCGCGCGAGATCAGCGTCCGTGTGCTGCAGGACGACATCAATATCTTTCGTGGCGCGCGCGCGATCGCGCAGGCGGAGTTCGAGCGCCACGCCGCCCTTCACGATGAATCGGGGATGGCCCCCGACGACCGCGCGTTCGAGCACGCCCGCCATGATCATGTACGCGACCCATGCGCGGACCCGTCCTTCGCTGACGCCAGCCTCGCGCGCGTACGCTTGCGCATACTTGGCAAGAACGCCGGCCGATGGCGGCGGACCGGTCGGCGGCTTTCGCGTCGGTGTCACCCCGCGTCACCGCGAATCGATTTGGTGCGGCGATTCTGACGACGCGGTTTCGTCCCGAGCAGCTCTTGTTCGAGCTGCTCGGCCTGATCGAGCGTCAGATGGCCCGTCCGCCGGCCGTCGTTAATCGCCTGCCGTATGAGAGCGGCTCCGAGATGACCTGCGTGCGCATCCCGGATCGCGCGTGCAGCCGTCGTGACTGGCACGCCTTCGACCTTTTGCACATCGGTCGGCTTGAGATCCGCATAGTGAAGCGCCAGGCGCTTGGGTACAGCACGACGGATGCGGAATTCGACCGGCAACGTCACATGCACGCTGGCCGGGCTCGCGTCGGACAAGCCGTAGATCGCGAGTGCCGATTCGTGCGAGATCACGCCCTGTGCGTCGGGCCGGCGCACCTGGGGCCACAGCGCGGCTTCCATGTATTGTCCGAGCGGCGAGATCGGGTATCGCGTTAGACGGTACACACCGCGGGTCACTCGCTCGATGTCGCCGCGCCGGTTAAGCTGCGCCAGCCGCACTTGGTGCAGGCCAGCCGCTCGCGCTTGGGCCGCGGTGAAGTAGCCTGCCTGTGCTTCGGCGAGTTCATAGAGCGTAGTGTCCCATTGGCGACGCCTCATCCGCGGCCTCCTGTCGTGTCAATAATATAATGTCTTTGCATATTATTGACAAGTACCCCCGCAGGATTCCCGCCGAAATCGTCGTGCGATCAGCCGGCCGTCCGCACGCTTGACACTATGTGCCTATAGGCACATACTTGTGCTATGTCGCCCAAGCAGCGGTTTCCAGTGATGCTGGAGCCGGAGCAGGTTGCGGCGCTTCGAGAAATCGAGGCGTGCACCGGCGCTCGAATCAGCGAGCAGATCCGAAGAGCAATCGACAACTGGCTCGCCAAGCAAGGTGACAAGGAGACGGGCCGCCGGCGTGCGCAAACACGCCGACGACCCTGAGCACGTCAACCGGTGTGAGCGGCTGGCGGCCTGAGTCGATTGTCCCACAGGCCGTCACCCTGAAAGGAACTGGTGATGGCCATCGACCCTACCCGTCTGCCCGAGCTAATCGACCGGCTCGCGAACGCTCTGCAAACGGCGCTGCTGCTCGCTGCACGCCTTGAACCCGATCTGAAGCAGTCCGCGCGTGACGCATCGGATGCCTTGGGCGCCGTCTCAAGGGCGTCTGCTGCGCTCGAGAAGTTCCGTCCGCGTCCAAAGCGGGGACCGTGACGCCGGACCGACGCGCGCTCCCCAAAGAAATCGCCGATGGCAGCCCCTCCGCCGAAGACGATCCGGCCTGCAGCCTTGAGAGCTAATCTGGCGGCTTACTATGTGAAGTCACGACGATTCACATTCAGCGTTGCGGGTGGTCAGGGTCTTCGCTCGATCTCGCCCTGCGGCGCGCCGGCATCGCCAAGCAACCAGCGTCGGACCGTCACGGGATCGCGCTCCGCGCTCGCGCCAGGTCCAAAAGCCGCCTGTCACGCCCGCGCCATTAGTCCGCCGCTTTGCCGGTGCACCGCGGCCTCGCGTCCTCTCAGCGCCGTGCTGGTGGGGTTCCTCAGATTGCGAAGGAACCACCACATCACGGTTCCACTGGAGGACAAGATGGCTACGACCCACACGACCACCGCGAACCTGACCGTCAAGATCGTCGTCAACGACAAGGGCAACCCGCCCGGAAAGCTCGCGGATGCTGAACTCCACTTCGGCGACGGCCCGCTCGCGGGACCCAAGCTGATCGGCTTCAGCATCTGGGAGCGCCGCAGCGGCGCCGGCCGCAACGTGACGTTCCCCGCGCGACAGTACGCCGTGAACGGCGAGCGCCGGAGCTTCGCGCTGCTGCGCCCGATCGCGGACGTCACCGCCCAAGACGGCGTGCGCGAGGCGATCCTCGACGCTTATGCCGAGGTCGAAGCAGCGGTCGCGCAATAGCGACCAAGCGGCGGGGCGCATCGGGCGCCCCGCCGCTTCATTCCTTTGAATCTCGGTTCATTCAGGCCGATATTTGCCCTTTTCTTCGCTACGCGGCTTAGACTCGTCAGCCGTGGCCGTTCTGCTTTTCTGCCAGTGCGGCTCTGACCGCGTAGACATCAAGTTGTGGAATGTCCGACGCGCGCAGCTTCACTGCCTGACATGCGGCCACGAGGCGTGGCTTGACGGTTTCACCGTCAGCGAATTCGATGTGGCACAAACCATGATGGGCCTCCTGACGAAGGCATGTAAGACGTTTCGTGCCGTCCAGATCCTGTGCGAGCGCGGACTCCACGAGGACGCCAGCGCCCTCGTGCGAGTCCTGATGGAGACTACGATCGCTATCGCCTTCATTCTGCAGAAGAAGTCGAAGGAGCGGACCCTCATCTATCACGCGTACGGCATGGCGCAAGAGATCAAGATGCTGAACGAGTGGACGAACACCCGTGGCCTGAAGCGCAAAGCACCGAAAGCGATCCTCAACCAAGCCAACGAGGCATTGCGCGATTATCTGAAACGGTTGCCGGAGGGGACGGACGTTTCGCGGCACTGGTCCGGCAAGCGAACGCTTCAGCAGGCGATGCAGGCACTTCGCGGCGACGTGATGTACGCGACCCTGTACCGGCATACGTCGGCAATCTCACATGCATCCGACTTTGGCGCACACTTCGAGGTCGATCCCTCTGATGAGTTCGTGTGGGAAATCGAACCGCAGGTGCCTGGGTTCGAGGCTCCGTCCTATGCCGCCCGTGAACTTCTGTGGGCTGCGGCGAACCGGATCGATGAGCGGTTCGAGCTCGGGTTCTCAGTGATCCTCGCTCCCCACAAGCTAACCAGGGCAGACGTTCAGACGGGACAGAAATGAACGCGCGCCGCGCTGACGGATCCAAGGGGAACAACGATCGCGTGATTGAAATCTTGCGAGAGGCGAAGGCCCTTGCTCGCGAGTACTACCACTTGACCGGAAAGCCACTCGGTATCACTGGTGAAGTCGCTGAATATGAAGCCGCGCGCATTCTCCACCTCGAGCTGACGCCGGCCCGGCAAGCAGGATTCGATGCGATCGAGCATCAAAACGGGGTGCAGCGCCGGCTGCAGATCAAAGGTCGATGTTTGCTGCCGAACTGCAAACCTGGTCAACGCCTCAGCCGGATTGATATCAAGAAGGACTGGGACGCCGTATTGATGGTGCTCCTCGATGAGAACTTCGACGCGACAGCGATCTACGAGGCGGACCGATCAGCAGTCGTCTCCGCGCTGACGAAGCCAGGGTCGACGGCGCGGAACCTGCGTGGTGCGTTGGCCGTTTCAAAATTCCGATCAATTGGTCGACTGCGTTGGTCCAGAACGAATTCGGCATGAATGGTCGCATTGCCGGGGGGCTCGGCGACAAGACCGACAGACGGATCGTCGAAGTCTTCGTGCAGAACGAGCTGTCGCGGGCGCGCGGCGAAGCCTTCACAGTTACGGCCTGGCCCGATCAGACAGAGCGGACACGACAGGCCGTTGAAGCGATTGCAACCGGCAACGATGGCACGACGGTCGCCATTGAGCACACGCTGCTCCAGGACTTTTCTGGCGAGCGCGGAGACGCCGCCCGGCTCCGCGCCGCGATCGCGCCACTAGAACAGGACCCGAACGTCGCGCTTCCGAACGCCGACTTGTTGATTGTCGCCGCGCCGTTTGCCGTTCCTGCTGGTATCCATTGGGCTGCCATCCCGACGGCGATATCCGCTTATCTCGCTCCGATCAAGCACACGCTGTCCGAAGGTTGGAGCCACCACGTCATTGCATGTGGCGGCTTCGAGCTTCCGCTCGAAATCGAACGGACACCCGACAATCTCCCAGAGGTCGCGGGCCGCGTATTCGTCGCCCGATCTTGGCCTGAAACTCCTCTCGCTGAGACTGTCGAAATCGCGCTCAAACGAAAACTTGGCAAGCTCGTTGCCGAACATGCGGACGTTCGGATTCTGTTGCTTGAGCGCATGGCGATACCCATGGGGTGTCCACCGCAAGGAGTCGGGGAGGCGGTTGAAGCGCTGCGAGCTCAGTTCCCGGCTCTTGAACAGATCGACGAGATTTGGATCGCCTACACGCTCGCCTGGGAGCGCGAAGATGTGGTCTGGTATCGCCGTGCCTGGCAGCGAGTGCAAGGTGAATGATTGAGATTGCCGCTGTGTCTGGCCCGCCCGCTGAAGTAATCCCCGATTCCTCGCTTCAGACGTGCTGTCGCGAATACAGCTTGATGCTGGTTTGAGCCTCACCTGGCGCGAGCTTCGTCGTCGGTGTTAGTGCGCGGACAAAGGCACCGCCGTCGTGCTGCGCACGATCGTGCCGCGGGTCTCACCGGTTGCTTCGCGTCGCGCCAGCATCAGAACGTGCTGGCACGCCCGGTGGAAACGCCCGCGGCACTCGGCGAGCGCCGATCCGCTGATGTCCTCCACACGGGTTGCCGGGTTCCTCAGATTGTGAAGGAACCACGGACAACCCGTTGATTGGAGGACATCATGAACGCCGACGAACTCAAGAAGCTCACCACGGAAGCACTCAACCAGCTGAGCGCCGCGCTCGAGCAGGGGCACAGCGAAAACCTGACCGCGCTGCTGAAGACGATAGCCCGATTCCATCGCTATAGCCTTCACAACGTGTGCTTGATCGTCAGTCAACGCCCCGAGGCGACCCGCGTAGCGGGATTCCACACGTGGCGGAAATTCGGTCGCTTCGTTCGCAAGGGCGAGAAGGGCATCGCAATCATGGCCCCGATTACCGCGCGCAAGGATGCCGACGCAGCGGACAATGAGTCGAAGACCGTTGTCGGTTTCCGCGCCGCGTACGTATTCGACGTCTTATCTCGGGATTCCGCAAGCTAATTAGCCGCCGGAGCCTGGCTGCAGACCGTTGATGAAGTCCGCCGCCCGCTGCGCGTGGCTGGCCGCTGCGAAGATCGCGCGGTTGTGGCAAAAGTGGCCCCCCGATCAACCGAAAACGAGTGGCTCGCTACGGGCGATAATTGACACTGAGCCCCTTCACACACTCCATCGGCGCCCCACTCGATCGGCGCGGCGGGCCTTTGTTCAGTCGGTCCGAAGCGCGTCTGCCGGCTGAATCGAGGCCGCTCGGTTCGCTGGAATCGCGGCGGACATCATCGTCACGACAAACAGCACCAGGCTGACGGCGACGAGCACGACCGGATCGTTCAGATTGCCGATCGACCACTGGGCTACAACCTTGTTCAGCCCCACGCTCAATGCGAGACCAGCGAAGAGGCCCGCGACGATGGCCAAGACCGCCGGCTGCACCGCAGCGTTGACGATGCGCCCGCGACCGGCACCGAGCGCCATACGGATGCCAAATTCTTTGAATCGGCACGACACCGAGTACGACACGACACTGTAGAGCCCGACTACTGCGAGCATCAGTGCAAAAACCGCGAAGCCGAGCAACAGCAACGCCACGAACCGCTCACGGGCCCAACCCGCGCTTGCCAGCGCGTCTTCCGCTGTGCGTACCACGTTCATTGGTTGATTGGGATCGACGGTACGCACCGCCTCCCGAATCGATCGGGTCATCGAAAGCGGATCGTGACTCGTCCGCAGGATCACATTCAGGGCATCGCTCAACATGAGCGTGTATGGCACGTAGATCGACGGCGCCGGCGGCTCATGGAGACCGACATTGGGTGTGTCGCCGACCACACCGATGATCTCGAACCAGCCGTCGCTGCCGGGCGCCGCCAGCCTGAAATAGGTGGATGATTTAATGTACCCGGGAATCAGAACTCGCCGTCCAATCGCGGATTCGTCAGGCCAAAGCTCACGAGCCATCGTTTGGTTGACGACGGCGACGTGGGGCGCTCCGGCGCTCTCGGAATCTGACCACACGCGGCCTCGAATGAGCGGGATTTTCATCGTGG
>JACOUA010000230.1 GCA_016178075.1 Acidobacteriota bacterium | reverse complement strand
CTCGCAGCCACCGCCGCTCCCGAGCGCGTGGCTCATCACCGACAAGACGGTGCACGCCGCGCTTTACGGCGGGCTCAGCCTCGTCATGCTGCGGGCCCTCTCGGGCGGCCTGTGGCGTGGCGTCACGATCGCGCGCGGTTTTTGGAGTGCGATCGGGGCGACGATGTATGGCATCAGCGACGAGATCCATCAGCGATTCACCCCGGGCCGGATGTACGACGTGGCGGACATGGTGGCCGACGGGATCGGCGCCGCGGTCGCCGTCGTGGTGATTCTGGCGTGGGGTATAATTCGGCGCCATGTCGTTCGACAATCTGCTGGTCGAGCGTGACGGCGCCGTCGCGATTGTCACGATCAACCGACCGAAGGTTCTGAACGCGCTCAACGCGCAGACGCTCGACGAGCTTCGGCGCATCGTCCTCGAGCTGAAGCGTGACGAAGCGATTCGGGCCGTCGTTGTGACCGGTGCGGGCGAAAAGTCATTCATCGCCGGCGCCGACATCGGCGAGCTCGCGGTCCAGACACCTGCGGGTGGAAAAGAGCACGCGCATCAGGGCCAGCACGTCTTGAACCTCATCGAGGGCATGGGGAAGCCGGTGATCGCGGCCATCAACGGCTTCTGTCTGGGCGGCGGCTGCGAGCTGGCGATGGCCTGCACGCTCAGGATCGCGGCCGACACGGCGCGCATCGGCCAGCCGGAGGTCAATCTTGGCCTCATCCCGGGCTTCGCCGGAACTCAGCGGCTCGCGCGCCTGGTCGGCAAGGGACGAGCGCTCGAGATGATCCTCACAGGAGCGCCGATTACGGCGGAGGAGGCCTGGCGGATCGGCCTCGTCAACCGCGTCGTGCCCGCCGCTGAACTGGTGCCCGCCGCTCGCGCGCTCGCCACCCAGTTGGCCGCCAAGGCGCCACTGGCCGTACGCTACGCGATCGAAGCCACGAACAGAGGCCTCGAGATGACGCAGGCCGAAGGGGCCTTTCTCGAGACGACGCTCTTCGGGCTGGTCGCGTCGACCGCGGACATGCGCGAGGGGACAAGAGCGTTTCTCGAGAAGCGGAAGCCGGAGTTCAAAGGAAAATAGCCAGACGATGGCCATTATTGAAGGAACGAAAGACGCCCGCGGCCTGCGGGTGACACTCGTCGTCGCGCGGTTCAACGACTTCGTCACCGAGCGGCTTCAGCGCGGCGCCCTTGAAGCGCTGACGACGGCCGGCGCGCGTGAAGCCGACATCTCGATCGTCCATGTCCCCGGCTCGTTCGAGCTCCCTTTGGCGGCTCAGGTCGCGGCCTCGAGCGGGGAGGTCGACGCGGTCGTCTGCCTCGGCTGCCTGATCAAGGGCGAGACGGTTCACTTCGAGTACATCGCGTCGGCGGTCGCGCACGGGATCACCGCCGCTGCAGCGGTGACCGGCGTGCCGATCGCGTTTGGCGTGCTGACGACGGACTCGGCCGAGCAGGCGCTCGCCAGGGCCGGTGCCGGGAGTGCGAACAAGGGATGGGAGGCCGCGATGGCCGCCGTCGAGATGGCCACGCTCTTCCGGAAGCTGCGCCGGCGCGCGCCCGAAGGAATCCGCGTGTGAAGCCGGGCGCGCGGCATCGAGCGCGCGAGGCCGCCTTGCAAATGCTCTATCAGTGGGAATTGGGCGGCGGCGAGCTCGACGCGTCCCTCGACACGTATCTGGAGCTACACGCGTCCCCCGATCTGATCGCCGCGCCCCCGCTCGCGGCGTTCGCCACCTCGCTCGTGCGGGGCGTCGTCACGCATGGGCCCGAAATCGACGCGCTCATCGCTGAACAAGCCGAGCACTGGCGGCTGGCCCGCATGGCCGTGACGGATCGGATCATCCTGCGGCTGGCCGTGTACGAGTTTCTCCATGCCGGCGACACGCCGCGCCCGGTCGTCATCGATGAAGCGGTGGAGCTGGCCAAGACGTTCAGCGGAGACGAAGCGGGCGGCTTCGTGAACGGCGTGCTGGACGGGATCAGGCGTCGGCTGGACTCGCGGCCATGACCCAACCGTCGATCACGGAAAGCGACCAGATCCGGCAGCGCCGCGCGAATCTCGACGAGCTCGCCAGGCTCGGCGTCAGCCTGTACCCGCACGCGTTCGCCCGGACCCACACGATCGACGGGCTCGTTCGCGAGCACGGCGAGAAAAGCGCCGAGGCGCTCGCATCCGATCGGACCGACGTCCGGATCGCGGGCCGGATCCTCGGTATCCGCGGCTTCGGCAAGGCGAGCTTCCTCGTCCTGTCGGACGGACGGGCCTGCGTGCAGGCCTACATCCGGCAGGACTCGCTCTCCGAGGTCGACTTCAGGGTCTACGAGCTGCTCGATTTCGGCGACTTCGTCGGCGTCCACGGGCATCTGTTCCGCACGCGCACCAACGAGTTCACGATTTGGGTGTCGCGCGTCGAGTTCCTGGCGAAGTGCCTGGTGCCGCTGCCCGAAAAGTGGCACGGACTGCAGGATGTCGAGATTCGGTACCGCCAGCGCTATCTCGATCTCATCGTGTCCCCGGAGTCCCGGCACGTCTTCGAAGTGAGGAGCCGCGCGCTGGCGGCGCTGCGCGAGTTCCTGGAGGGCAGAGGCTACCTCGAAGTCGAGACCCCGATGATGCAGCCGATCGCGGGCGGCGCGCTGGCCAGACCGTTCGTCACCCATCACAACGCACTCGACATCGATCTCTATCTGCGGATTGCTCCCGAGCTCTACCTGAAACGGTTGACGGTCGGCGGGCTGGAGCGCGTCTTCGAGATCAACCGCAACTTCCGGAACGAAGGGACCTCGACACAGCACAACCCCGAGTTCACGATGCTCGAGTTCTACCAGGCCTACAGCGACTACCGCGAGCTCATGGTGATGACCGAGGACATGCTGCGACTCGTCGCCGAGCGAGCCGTCGGTTCGGACCAGGTCACGTTCAAGGGGAACTCGATCTCGTTGCGGCCGCCCTTCAGGCGCCTGTCGCTCCGCGAGGCCGTGTGTCGGAAAGCAGGAGAGCGGCTGGGACGCGACGTCACCGATGCCGAGCTCAGGCGGCCCGACTCCGCGGCGGCGCTGGCCGCCGAGCTGGGCGTGCCCGTGGACCCCGGGTCCGGCCCGGGGACCATCACCGTCGGGATCTTCGAATCGCTCTGGGAGGCATCACTCATCGAGCCGACGTTCGTCTACGATTTTCCGACGGAAGTCTCGCCGCTCTCCAAGCAGCGCGCGGACGATCCGGACACGGTCGAGCGGTTCGAGCTGTATGTCGGCGGGCTCGAGATCGCGAACGCGTTCAGCGAGCTCAACGATCCCGGCGAGCAACGACGGCGATTCGACGATCAGCTGCAGCAGCGGCGTCGTGGCGACGAAGAGGCCCACCGGATGGATGAGGACTACATCCGCGCGCTCGAGTACGGCCTTCCCCCGACCGCCGGCGAGGGAGTCGGCATCGATCGGCTCGTCATGCTGCTCACCGATTCGCACTCGATTCGGGACGTGATTCTGTTTCCGCTGATGAAGCCTCAGAGGTGAAATGGAGTAGCGTAGTGGCCACTGGCCACTGACCACCGGCAACTGGCATGGAACTGCCCTTCGAGCTGTTCGTCGCCCTACGTTATCTCCTGGCCAAGCGGAAGCAAGCCTTCATCTCGGTCATCTCGTTCATCTCGACGCTGGGCGTGACGGTGGGGGTCATCGCGCTCGTCGTCGCGCTCGCGCTCATGACCGGTCTGCAGCAGGAGGTGCGCGATCGGATTCTCGGATCGACGGCCCACGTGTTCGTCTGGAAGCAGGGGGGCTACGAGGACTACCGGGCCGAGGCCGCGAAGCTGCGTCAGCTTCCGCACGTGGTGGGAGCCGCGCCGGCGATTGTCGATCGGGCGCTCGTCAGCAGCCCGCGGGGCATCGGGTTCATCACGATCAAGGGGATCGACTCCGCGCTCGAAGCCAGCGTCACGGATATCGAGCGCTCGATTCGAAGCGGCAGCCTTCAGGCGCTCATGGAACACGGCAACGACGAGACGCCGGGCATGCTGATCGGATCGGACCTCTCGAAGCAGCTCGGGGCGTTCGAAGGCGATCTCGTTCATGTCCTGACGCCGTACGGCACCGCGTCACCGATGGGCGTTCTCCCGCGCTTTCGAACCGTCAAGATCGTCGGGGTGTTCAGCCTCGGGCTCTTCGAGTTCGATTCGTCGTACGGGTTCGTCACGCTCGAGCTGGCCAGGGTCCTCTTCGACAAGCCGGGCGTCGACCTGATTCAGCTCAAGGTCGACGACATCTGGGCGGCGCCCCGGCTCTCGGCGTCGATTCCCGACCAGCTCGGCCCCAAGTACCTCGCACAGGATTGGGCCGACACGAACCGCTCGCTCTTCTCGGCGCTCTGGCTGGAGAAGATGGCCATCTCCATCACCATCGGCCTCATCGTCATGGTCGCCGCGCTCAACATCGTCGCGTCGCTCATCCTGCTGGTGATGGAGAAGAGCCGCGACATCGCCATCCTGAAGACGATGGGCGCCAGCTCGAGGAGCATCATGACGATCTTCATGCTCCAGGGCCTCATCATCGGGATCATCGGCACGACCGTCGGGGCGTCGGTGGGGTACGGGCTGGCGTACGTTCTCGATCGCTATCGCCTGATACGGATCCCGATGGATGTGTACCAGGTGTCGTACGTCCCGTTCACGGTGGAGACCCCTGATTTCGTGCTCGTCATCGTCTCGGCCATCGTCATCTGCTTCCTGGCGACGATCTATCCGTCGCGACAGGCGTCGCGGCTGGATCCCGCGCAGGCGCTTCGGTACGAATAGCACGAATCAGCCTCGTGTCCTCGTGGTGATGTCGATGTTGCTGGTTGCGACAAACCTGCACAAAAGCTATATGGCCGCGGGCCGGCGGCTCGACGTGCTGCGGGGACTCAGTCTCGAGGTCGACAGGGGCGAGATGGTCGCGATCGTCGGTGTGTCAGGCGTGGGGAAGAGCACGCTGCTTCACCTGCTCGGCGGTCTCGACACCGTCGACGCCGGCACGATTCGGATCGACGACGCCGAGATCACGGCGCTCGCCGATCGAGATCTGGTGGCGTTTCGCAACCGGCACGTCGGGTTCGTGTTCCAGTTCCACCACCTTCTGCCGGAGTTCTCAGCGCTCGAGAACGCCGCGCTGCCGATGCGGATTGCCCGGGCGCGCGCGGCCGAGGGGCGGCTGGCCGCCGAAGGACTTCTGCGTGGTGTGGGCCTGGCCGATCGCCTGGATCACCGGCCGGGACTGCTCTCGGGTGGCGAACAGCAGCGTGTCGCCGTCGCGCGAGCGCTGGTGATGAAACCGTCGCTGCTGCTGGCTGACGAGCCGACCGGCGATCTCGACGAGCATACCGCGGACGAGCTGCACGCGCTCTTGCGCGGCATGCATCAGGAGCACGGCCTCACCTCGATCATCGCCACGCACAACCAGCGACTGGCTGGGGCCTGCGATCGCGTGCTCCGGCTCGAGGACGGCACACTGGTTCCCGTGTGACGCGCCGAGTCAGGGCCATCGTCTTTGTGGAAGGGCACGTGCCCTAAGCGTTCCTACCGCCTTACGGTCGTCGCACCGGTCGGTTCCACGGAACTGCCTGCGGCACACCGAGTTAGCGAAAAGGGCCGTTGGCCCTCTCTCACCATTGCCTTATAATGCCGATAGAATCAGTGCCTGCGATCTGGTCCAAGGTACAACCGGAATGTTCGAACGGTATACGGAAAGGGCGCGAAGAGTTCTCTTCTTCGCCCGTTACGAAGCGAGTCAGCTCGGCAGCATTTCGATAGAGACTGAGCACCTCCTTCTCGGCCTGATTCGCGAAGGCAAGGGCCTCACGAGCCGCATTTTTGCGCGCTCCCACCTGTCGCTCGAGAACATCCGGAAGGAAATCGAAGGTCGGACGGTGTTTCGCGAGAAGGTGTCGACGTCGGTCGAAATCCCCTTCAGCGCTGAAACCAAGCGCGTGCTGCAGTACGCGGCGGAAGAGGCCGATCGGCTCCTGCACAACTACATCGGGACCGAGCACCTGCTGCTCGGGATCCTTCGCGAGGAACGGTCGGTTGCTGCCTCCATCCTGATGGAAAAAGGGATGCGGCTGAACACCGTCCGGGAGGATATCGTCGCGCTGCTCAACGAGAAGACCTCGCTGACGCGCGCCAAGGAAACGCCGCTTCTGGCCGAGTTCAGCCGCGATCTGACGGAAGCGGCCATGAAGAACCACCTCGATCCGCTCGTCGGCCGCGGCAAGGAAGTCGAGCGGGTCCAGCAGGTCCTGTGCCGGCGGACCAAGAACAACGCGGTCCTCATCGGCGAGCCCGGCGTCGGCAAGACGGCGATTGTCGAGGGCCTGGCGCAGAAAATCGTGTACGGGGACGTGCCGCACTTCCTGGCCGACAAGCGCATCCTGGCGCTCGACATCTCGCTGATTGTCGCCGGCACCAAATACCGCGGCCAGTTCGAGGAGCGGCTGAAGGCGATCATGAAGGAGCTCACCGAGAACTCCAACGTCATCGTCTTCATCGACGAGCTGCACACGCTCGTGGGTGCCGGATCGGCCGAAGGCTCGCTGGACGCGGCCAATATCCTGAAGCCGGCGCTGTCGCGCGGCGAGATTCGCTGCATCGGGGCCACGACCCCCTCGGAATACCGGAAGTACATCGAAAAGGACCGCTCGCTCGAGCGCCGGTTCCAGGCCATCAAGGTGGATCCGCCGAGCGAGCGGGAGACGATTGACGTCTTGCTGGGCATCAAGGACCGCTACGAGGGCTTCCACCACGTCGAGTACACGCGCGAAGCGCTCGAGGCCGCCGTCTACCAGTCGAGCCGGTACATCACCGACCGATTCCTGCCCGACAAGGCGATCGACCTGGTGGACGAAGCCGGCGCCCGCGCGAAGCTGCGGGAAGCCAGCTACAGCGAGGAGTTCGGCGAAATCAACAAAAGTATTCGAGTGGCGGTGGAGCAGATGGAGAGCGCCGTCTCCCAGCGCGATTTCGAGAAGGCGCAGTTCTACAAGGATCAGGAAGCCACGGCCCGCGAGAACCTGCAGTTCGTCCGCGAGCGGTTCGACGTGAAGTCGAGCGGCCGCCGGATCATGGTCGGCAAGCAGGACATCGACGAGGTGGTGTCGAAGTGGACCGGCGTCCCGCTTGCGTCCATCAATCAGGACGAGAGCGAGAAGCTGCTGCATCTCGAGGATCACCTGCACCGGCGCGTCATCAGCCAGGAGAAAGCGATTTCGGCCTTGTCGCGCGCCATCCGCCGGTCACGCGCGGGGCTCAAGAACCCCAACCGGCCCGTCGGCAGCTTCGTCTTCCTCGGTCCGACCGGCGTCGGCAAGACCGAGCTGGCGCGCGCGCTCGCGAATTTTCTCTTCGGCAGCGACAACGCCCTCATCCGCTTCGACATGTCCGAGTACATGGAGAAGCATTCCGTCTCCAAGCTGATTGGGTCGCCGCCGGGATACGTCGGGCACGAGGAGGGCGGCCAGCTCACCGAGAAGGTGAAGCGGAACCCCTATTCGGTGATCCTCCTGGACGAGGTCGAGAAGGCCCACCCGGATATCTTCAACATCCTGCTTCAGGTGTTCGAGGACGGCCACCTTACCGACGGGCTGGGGAATCGCGTGAACTTCAAGAACGCGATCATCATCATGACCTCGAACATCGGGGCGAGGTTCATCCACAAGAAGGCGTCGCTCGGGTTCCAAGCCAACGAAGCGGACATCACCAAGAGCGTCAACGAGATGGTGCTCGCCGAGGTCAAGCGGACGTTCAATCCCGAGTTCATCAACCGCATCGACGAGATCATCGTCTTCGATGCGCTGAACGACGAGGACCTTCGCCGGATTCTCGTGCTGCTGGTCGACCAGCTCAATCAGAACCTGGTGGACCGGCGGATCAAGGTCATCCCGACGCCGGAAGTCATCGACTGGATTATCAACGTCACCTGCAAGGATCGGTCGTACGGGGCCCGCCCCCTCCGCCGCGCCATTCAGCGGTACATCGAGGATCCCCTCTCGGAAGAGCTCATCAAAGGAGTCCTCGGGACCGGAGAGATCGACGTGTATCTGGATGGTGGGGCGCTGGCCTACCGCCCCCTGGGCGCCGTGCATGCCGGCCGTCGGCTGGCCTGAGACGTCTAAAAGCCTGTAGAATAGGGTGTTCGGACGGCCAGCGTCCTTGCCGCGTCTCTTGCCGCCGTGGTGTGTCACCGCGTGCGGGCGCCGCGGTGCTGACATGCGACGGAAGCTCGCCTCGCTCATCGCCTGTGGATGTCTGCTCACCGCTGCACGAGCGGGCGCGCAGGCTCAACCGCCGGTCGCGCCGCCTCGCCCGGTCGCGCAAAGCCAGGTGGGCGATTGTCCCCCGGTGCCGGTCACGCCGCCGGCCGCCCTTCCGGCGCCGACCTCGCCGCCGGTCGTCAGGTTTCTTCAGCTCTGTTTTCCGACCCAGGGGAACGTCTCGGTCATCGACGCGCAGACCTACCTCTATTACCTGCAGACGCAGCCGAGCCTGCCGTCGCAGGGCAAGTGGGTCCCGTACAACGAGCAGACGGTCCTCGACGACTTCAAGCGGCTCTGGGCGACAAACTTCCTCGACGACCTGAAGATCGACGTGAAGGACGTCCCGTTCGACAACGGCGTGGTCGGCAAGCACGTGACCTTCGTGATGGAGGAGCGGCAGCGCGTCAAGATCGTGGATTACGAAGGCTCCAAGAAGCTCGAGCTGTCGAAGATCGACGAGAAGATGAAAGAGGTGAACGCCCTCATCCGGCTGGACTCGTTCATCGATCCCGGCCTGGTCGGCAAGGCCAAGACGGTCCTGCTCGAGATGCTGGCCGAGAAGGGGTACCAGTTCGCGTCGGTCACGCCGGAGATCAAGCCGATGCCGGGCGGCCCGAAGCTCGTGCACCTCACCTTCAACGTCGTCGACGGGCCGAAGGTCAAGATTCGAAACATCGAGTTCGTCGGCAACAAAGCCATCGGCGGACGCGCGCTGGCGCGGCAGATGAAGGAGAACAAGAGGCGGTGGTTCCTGTCCTTCATCACGGGCCGGGGCACGTACCAGGAAGCCAAGTTCGAGGAGGACGCCGACAAGATCATCGAGTACTACCGCAACAAAGGGTACGTGATGGCCCGCGTCGGTCAACCGGATCTCAAGTACCTCTCCGACTCCGCCGATGCCCAGACGCGCTGGGTGCGGCTGCGCGTGCCGGTCGACGAGGGCAACCGGTATCGGATGGGAGACATCAAGTTCGAGGGCAATACGATCGTCAAGACCGAGGCGCTCATCGACGTCTTCAAGTTGAAAGCGGGCGACTGGTACAGCGAGAAGAAAATGAAGAAGGGCTTCGACAAGGCTCGGGAGCTGTACGGCTCGGTCGGCTACTTCGAGTTCACGGGCTATCCGGACCTCAAGCCGCGCGACGTCGCGCCCGCGCCGGCGCCGAACGGGCCGCCGCCGCCGTCGGACGGCAACGCGCCGGCGACTCCTCAGGACGGCGCGGGCTCACAGACGGTGACGGTGTCGACGCCTGCGCCGGTGGTGACGGCCCAGAAGCCCGCCCGCTCACGCCCAGGCGCCCCGCTCGTCGACGTCACGATGAAGCTCCAGGAAGGCAAGCGGTACTTCATCAACCGGATCACCTTCGTCGGCAACACGACGACCCGCGACAACGTCATCCGCCGCGAGATGCGTCTGGTCGAGAACGGCGTCTTCAACACGGAAGCCCTCAAGTTCAGCATCCGGCGCTTGAACCAGCTCGGCTACTTCAAGCCGCTCGAAGGCAAGGACGACGTGCAGGTGGAGAAGTCGACGCGTGACAGCCATGTGGACGTCACGCTGAAGGTCCAGGAGCAGAACCGCAACCAGCTCACCTTCGGCGCCGGCGTCTCGCAGTTCGAGGGGTTCTTCGGTCAGCTGTCGTTCCAGACGTCGAATTTCATGGGGCGCGGCGAGACCTTCAGCGTGTCGATGCAGGCCGGCTCGCGCGCGCACAACTATCAGGTGTCGTTCAGCGAGCCGTTTCTCTTCGATCGGCCCATCACGGGCGGCATCGACATCTTCAAGCGTGACATCCGGTACATCGGCCAGTTCACCCAGAAGTCGACGGGCGGCAACCTGGTGTTCGGCTTCCCGGTCGCCGACTTCAGCCGGATGTTCATGAACTACAGCTACGAGCGGGTTCGCGTTAGTGAGATCAACGAGCTCTTCTGCGACCCGCTGGTGCTGGCACGCAACCCGTTCCTCAGGGACTCGCTCCTCCTTGGGGGAAGCAGTTGCGAGGCGGCCACGCGACCGACGACCGAAATCGATCCGCTGACCGGCATCCCGATTACCGTAAACACTGTCAGCAGTCAGGGCACCCGAATCATCAGCAAGATCGTGCCGAGCTTCGTCCACAACACGATCGATCAGCCGATCTTCCCGACGACCGGCCGCCGCTACACGCTCTCGCTCGACCTGGCCGGCCCGGGCGGCAACACGTATTTCATCAAGCCGCGGGCCGAGGGCGTGTGGATCTTCCAGCACACGCGCCGCACGTCGCTGGCGCTCCGGACCGAGCTCGAGTACATCCGGCCGCTCGGCAGCACCGTCGAGCTCCCGATCTTCGAGAAGATTTTCCAGGGCGGCGAGTACAGCGTCCGTGGGTACGACATCCGGAGCATCGGGCCCCGGGATCCGGCGACCGGGCTCGTGCTCGGTGGTGACAAGAGCCTGTTGTTCAACGCGGAGTACTTGATCACGGTGGCGGGCCCGGTGCGGCTGGTGCTCTTCTATGATGCCGGGCAGGTGCGCGACAAGGGGGAGCCCTTTGCCTGGAAGGAGCACATCACGAGGCAGGTGCAGACGAACCCCTTGATTCCGGTGGCGGCCGGGCTCGAGAACTTCACGCTGCTGGATCCGGCGACGTTCCAGAGCGTCACCGAGATCAACAGCGCCTTCAAGACGTCGACCGGTGTCGAGCTGCGTTTCTTCATGCCTGTCCTGAACGTGCCGTTCCGGCTGATCTTCGCGGCCAATCCGCAGCGCGCGGGGGTCCTGGACAACAACCTGCAGCCGACCAAGGCATTCACGTTCCGGTTTGCGGTGGGGTCGACGTTCTAAGAACGTTTTCAGTTATCAGTCATCAGTGGTCAGTTGCCGTTGACGGCCGGAGCAAGGGAGGATCCGGGAGCGAGCATGGACGATCCGCGACGGAGTATGAAATGACCTCGGTTGTCGAGTGATAACTGCTAACTGAAAACTGATAACTGACAACTTTCTGTGAGGATGCTGATGAGACGACTCGTTCTTCTGGCGGCCTTGACCTTCGCGTTCGCGGGTGTGTCCCCGTTTGCCGAAACGTCTGCGTTCCAGACCCCACCGGCGCAACCTCCTCCGGCCAAGCCGCCGGCACAACCGGCCCCGCAGCCGCCAGCCAAGCCGCCGGCGCCGCAGCCGACCGCAAAACCTCAGGCCCCACCGCCCATGATGCCGGCCGTTCCGGCCGCACCGTTCCCGGAGGGGGCCAAGATCGCGTTCGTGGACGTTCAGCGGATCGCGACCGAGTCGACCGAAGGGAAGGCGGCGACGACCAAGCTGGACGCGCTGCGCAACAAGAAGACCAACGAGCTGAACGAGAAGAACAAGGCGCTGCAGGCGAACCAGCAGAAGCTGCAGCAGCAGAGCGGCGTCCTCAGCGTGGAGGCGCAGGGACAGCTTCAAAAGGAGATCGAGAAACAGCAGCTCGAGATCCAGCGGTTCACGCAGGACGCCCAGGCGGAAGTGCAGGATCTGCAGCAGGAACTGCAGCTCGAATTCCAGAAGAAGCTGTTCCCCATCATCGGACAGGTGGCGGTGGAGAAGAACCTCCACATGCTCTTCAGCCAGGGCGATTCTGGCATCATCTGGGCGGCCCCCGGCCT
>JACOUA010000229.1 GCA_016178075.1 Acidobacteriota bacterium | reverse complement strand
ACGCCCTCTCCGCGCTCGCCGAACACGACGCGCGCCAATCCACCCGTCACGCCGCGCGGATCGAGGCGGGGGTTCTCCAGAAAGCGGCGCAGCCGCTTTTCGCGCGCATGGGCGGTGCCCGCCGTCGGCAGCACGCGAAACAGGGCGCCCAAGGACAAGCGGCCGTGGCCCGACCGGGCCGCCCCAAGCAGCCGGAGAAACGCCACCGTGAGCACGGCCAGATTGCGCTGCACCGTCCGGCGGAGCCCGCCAAACGCGTCGGACACCCCGGCCTCGACGACCGCCAGCAGGGCCTCGCTCGGCTCAGCGCCGCGCCCGACGTTCGCGCTTGCGCGCCTCGGTGTAGCGACGTCCCGCCTCGGTGAGCAGCGCCTGGAACGCCCGGCCGTTCTCGAGCGCGTGACGGATGTCCGCCGCGAGCGCATCCGGCACGTAGACGGCGAAGCGGCGGCCGTGACTCCGACCATACAGGACATAGCTGGTGTGCTGTTCGCCCGTCGCACATGCCTGGCACTGCGGACGGATACAGGGGCTGCGCCGCAGGCTGAGCGAGCCCCACGCCGCCGGCCACAAGTGGGCCACCTGCTCGCGGAACCAGCGTTCGACGTCGGTGGAGGATTCGGGTGATCGCACCATCGTGTATGTGTGCTATATAACACACATACACCCGACACTCAACCAAAATCCGAATCACTGCCCTATTCAGCTGTCACGGCAAACTGGGGGTGGGCAAGTATCCGGCCCCGGTTGCCGGGGGAGGGGGCGGACGCTATAATCAAAAGGTAGGGCTCACCGAGAGGAGTATCTCGACCATGATCAACGTCACCACGGTGGCCGCGTCCAAGATCACCGAGCTGCTCGCGGAAGAGAACAAGGCCGGCAGCGGTTTGCGGGTGTTCGTACAGGGCGGAGGCTGCTCGGGCTTCCAGTACGGGCTGATGATTGAAGAGGCCCAGGGCGTGGCGGACCGCGTCTTCGAGTCGAACGGCGTCAGGCTGTATGTCGATCCCGTCAGCATTCAGTATCTCAAGGGCGCGGAAGTCGATTTCGTCGACAGCATGACCGGCGGCGGATTCACGATCAAGAACCCGAACGCAACCTCGACCTGCGGCTGCGGCCAATCGTTCAATGTGTAGTTGACAGTAGGCAGTGGGCAGTCGGCAGGTCGAGGCCGCGCGATACGCGGTCGGAAGCATAATGCACTGCCTGCTGCGCACCGCAGACTGCCAACCGTGATGCCCCAGGCCCTCCCCGACGTCAGCCGGCTTCGCCCGGCGGGCGGCAAGCGATCCACCAAACGCGAGGTCATCTTGAACGTGTTCCTCCGTCAGGAGGGGCATTTGACCGCGGACGATCTCGTCGATCTGATTCGCCGCGAGGATCAGCGAATCAGCCGCGCGACGGTCTACCGGACGCTGCACTGGATGGTCGAGGCCGGCATCGCCCGGAAGGTCGATTTCGGGGAAGGACGCTTCCGGTTCGAGCACTCGTACCGGCATCCGCGGCACTTTCATCTCATCTGCAAGACCTGCAACCGGTCGTCGGAGTTCCTCAGCTCCGACATCGAGGCGCTGATCGAGGAGGTGGCGTCGGCGCGGAACTTCTCCGCGCGCCAGAGTGTGCTCCAGATCTACGGCACCTGTGAAGAGTGCCGGACCGGCAAGCCCGCGGCCGTCGATGGAAGCACGACCGAGTTGCTCTTCGCCCGGGATGCGCTGCGGATCGCGATCGCCACCGAACGGAGCGGGCTCGAGTTCTACTCGCGGGCGGCGAAGATCGCCCGCGATCCACGCGGACGCAGCGTGTTTCAGAGCCTGGCGGCCGAAGAGAACGAGCACCTCGGCAAGCTGGAGGCTCGCTACAAGCACCTGTTGGAGCAGGACCCCCAGCTCGAATCGCGCCCGACGTTCCTGTTCTTCAAGGGGGCGGCGAACGGGCTCTTCGCGTCTGGGGCGCGCCAGGTGTCGCAGGCGACGACCGATCAGCAGGCGCTGATGATCGGGATCAAGTGCGAGCGTGCCTCGCACCGCTTTTTCAAGCGCTACGGCGGACGCTTCGAGGACTCGGAGGGCAAGCAGATCTTCCTCGAGTTCGCCGAGGAGGAGCGCAATCATCTCGAGCTCCTCATCCGCGAGTACCGCGGCCTCGTCCGACGCCAGCGCCGGAAGCATTGATCGACCTCCACCTCCACACGACCGCGTCGGACGGCCGGTACACGCCGTCAGAGCTCGTCGCGCGCGCGCACGCCGCCGGCATCACCACGCTCAGTGTGACCGACCACGATACGACCGGCGCGCTCGACGAAGTGGCGGAGCAGGCGGCGGCGTGGGGGGTCGCCTGCGTATCGGGCATCGAGATCACCGCGGTCTGGCGCCGCAAGGATGTCCACGTCCTGGGATACTTCTTCGACCCGCGGTCGGTGGACCTCCAGGCGTTCCTTGCCAGTCAGCGGCAGGATCGGGTTCGAAGGTTTCGCGCGATGGCCGTCAGGGTCGCGGAGCTGGGCCTGCCGGTCGATGTCGATGCGCTGGTCGAACAATCCGAGCAACGGTCTCACCAGTCCCTCGGTCGTCCGCTGCTGGCGGAGGCGCTTGTCGCGGCCGGCCATGTGTCGAACCGGCGCGAAGCGTTCGATCGGTATCTCGGCGACGGTTGCCGGGCGTTCGTTCCGCGTTCCGGTGCCTCGCCGGAGGAGGTCGTCGCCATCATCGCGGGGGCTGGCGGGATCTCGTCGCTGGCGCATCCGGGCCTGCTCGGACGAGACGAGCTGATTGCGCCGATGGTCCGCGCCGGGCTGCACGCCCTCGAGGCGTATCACAGCAAACACACACCGGAGACGGTGCGGCGCTATCTCGCGCTCGCCAAACGGCATGGACTGGCCGTCAGCGGCGGCTCTGATTTTCATGGCGACGAGTCGCACGACGCCGAAGGGTTGGGATGCATCGGTCTGCCGGACGCGGCGTTCGAGGTGCTCCGGTCCCGCACCAGGCTCACGGGAGCCCGGCGCCCCTCCTGAGCGCGTCCATGGCCGCCGCCCTCATCACGGCGATCGTGCTGTCGATTGGCGGTTTGGCGGCCAGCGGGGCCTTCGGGCTGACGGCCGCGAGTCAACCCGAGATGTTCCGGCACATCACGCTGGCGATTT
>JACOUA010000174.1 GCA_016178075.1 Acidobacteriota bacterium | reverse complement strand
TGTAGCTCTCAGTTTGGTTCAATCTCGAAACTGATATCCGCAGCCGGCGCGGAGTGGGTCAGCGCGCCAACGGACACGTACTCGGCGCCGGTGGCTGCAAGCTCGGGCAGCCGCTGGAGCGTGACGCCGCCTGAAATCTCGACCTCCGCTCGTCCCCGACTCCGGCGCACCGCCTCGAGGACATCGGCCGGCGACATGTTGTCCACCAGGACGCGCCGCGCGCCCGCCGCCAGCGCTTCGTCGACCTCGTCGAGCGACTGCGCTTCGACCTCGACGACGAGATCGGGAGCCTTCAGGGCCTCCGGATGCAGCCGACCCGCCTCGGCCGCCGCGTCACGGAATCGCGCCATCGCCCCGGCGATCCCGCCGGCCAGCCGCGCGTGGTTATCCTTGATCAAGATCCCGTCATCGAGCCGCATGCGATGGTTCCGCGCCCCGCCGACGCGGACCGCGTACTTCTCCAGCGCCCGCAGCGTCGGCGTCGTTTTTCGCGTATCGAGAATCGTGATGCGGCCGGCGGCGGCCTCGACGAATCGCCGCGACAGCGACGCGATCCCGCACAGGCGCTGGAGGAAGTTGAGCGCCGTCCGCTCCGCGCTCAGGAGCGCGCGCGCCGGCCCGCGGACCTCGGCGATCGTCCGGCCAGGCGCGCACCACGCTCCATCGTCGATCCTGACGTCGAACTCGACCGAGGCATCGAGCTGCCGAAACACTTCGCGTGCGACCTCGAGCCCCGCCACCACGCACGCGGACTTCCCGATAAACGATCCCGTCGCGCGCTGGTCGGCCAGGACGGTCGCCTCCGTCGTCAGGTCGCCGCGACCAAGGTCCTCGTCGAGCGCGCGCCGCACGAGATCTTGATAGTGCTCGAGACCGAGCGGCGCGACCGAGACCGCCCTCACCCACCCAGCTCCTGAAGGATGTCGCGCAGTCGCTCCAGATCGCCGCTGACCGTCTCCATCAGCGCCCGCTTCTCGCCGACGATGTCCGGGTCGGCACGCTCGAGGAAATCGGGGTTCGCGAGCTGCGTTTCGAGCGATCGCCGCTGGCGCTCTTTCCCGACCACGTCCTTCTCCAGGCGGCGCCGCTCCGCCTCGCGATCGACGATGCCGGCGAGCGGAATGTGGATCTGCATCTCACGCACGACGCGGCGGACTGTATCCGGGCTCCTCGTGACCTCCTGCCTGAATTCCAAGGCCTCGAGGTTGGCGAGCCGCTTCACGTAGTCGGACGCCGACGTCAGGACGGCTCGGCTGCCATCTTCAGCGCCCGTGACCATGGCGGACACCTTTCTCGATGGCGGCACGCCGCGCTCGGCCCGCGCGGTCCGGATTGTGGTCGTCACCGCCTTGATCAACTCCATCCGGGCCACCACGTCCGAGTCATGCCAGGACGGCTCGATCGTCGGATACGTTGCCAGCGCGATCGTCTGCGCGGTCCCGTCGAGCGTGCGGCCCACATCCGCCGCCTTCGGGAGCTGCTGCCAGATCTCCTCGGTGATGAACGGGGTGAAGGGGTGCAGGAGACGCAGCACGCGGTCGTGCACCTCCAGGATCACCGCGGTTGCGGCATCCCTCGTCTCGCCGGTCGATTGCAGATGTGACTTGACCATCTCGACGTACCAGTCCGCGTACTCGTGCCAGAAGAACTGATACAGCCGCTCGGCGGCCTGATCGAACCGGAACTCGCCGAGCAGATCCTGAACCTCACCGGCGAGGTGCGACACCCGATCCAGAATCCACCGGTGAATCAGGTCGAGCGTCGCGAGCGGAGGCAGCCGTCGATCGTGCGGCGTCTGCCCCGCGACTGGGCTCAGGGCGGGCCCGAGATTGATCAGCAGGAACCGCGACGCGTTCCAGATCTTGTTGATGAAGAGGCGCGCCCCCCGCAGCCGGCCCTCCGAGAGCGCGATGTCCATCCCCGGTGAGGCGAGGCCGGCGAGCGCGAACCGGAAGGCGTCGGCGCCGATGTCGTCCATCACGACGAGGGGATTCACGACGTTGCCTTTCGACTTGCTCATCTTCTGGCCCTGGGCGTCGCGCACGAGCCCATGGATGCACACCGTCCGGAACGGCACGTCGCGCATAAAGCGCAGGCCCAGCATCATCATCCGCGCCACCCAGAAGAAGATGATGTCGAACCCGGTGATCAGCAGGTCCGTCGGGTAGTAGCGCGACAGATCGTTCGTCCGCTCCGGCCAGCCCATGGTGCTGAACGACCACAGGCCGGAGCTGAACCAGGTGTCCAGCACGTCCGGATCCTGCCGCAGCGACCCGCCACACTCACACCGGTCGGGGGCGTCTTCGGCCACGATCGTCCGGCCGCATCGCTCGCAGTACCACGCCGGGATACGGTGGCCCCACCACAACTGGCGCGAGATGCACCAGTCATGGATGTTCAGCATCCAGTCGAAGTAGATCTTGGACCAGTTCTCGGGGACGATCCGCGTGCGACCGTCCTCAACGGCGTTGATCGCCTCCTCGGCCAGCGGCTTGATCCGGACGAACCACTGGGTGGAGACGAGCGGCTCCACGATCGTCCCGCACCGATCGCAGTGGCCGACGGCGTGCCTGTGATCCTCCACCTTGACGAGGAGACCCTCCCGCTCCAACTGCTGCACCACGCCGGCGCGAGCCTTGAACCGATCCTGGCCCGCGTACGGACCAGCCTCGGCCGTCATCCGCCCGTCCTCGTCGATGACCGACACCTGCGCGAGCTGATGGCGGCGCCCGATCTCGAAGTCGTTCGGATCGTGCCCGGGCGTCACCTTCAGCGCGCCGGTCCCGAAGCTGGAATCGACGAACTCGTCGGCGACAATTGGCAGCTCGCGCCCGATGATCGGCAGCCGCACCCGCGAGCCCACGATGTCCCGGTACCGCCCGTCGGACGGACTGACGGCGACGGCCGTGTCGCCGAGCATGGTCTCCGGGCGCGTGGTCGCCACCTGGACATCGCGGATGCCGATGCCCGGATACCGGATGTGATACAGCTTGCCGCTCATGTCGCGGTGCACGACCTCGAGATCCGAGAGCGCTGTCCGGCACCGCGGACACCAGTTCACGATGTAGCGGTCGCGATAGATCAGGCCGCCCCCATAGAGCTCGACGAACACCCGGCGCACCGCGCGCGACAGGCCGGGGTCGAGCGTGAAGCGCTCGCGCGACCAGTCCACCGACGAGCCGAGCTTCCGCATCTGGCCCGTAATCGTGCCATGGCTGTGCTTCACCCACTCCCAGACGCGCGCCTCGAACGCCTCGCGCCCAAGGTCGTGCCGCGTCTTGCCTTCCGCGGCGAGGTGTTTTTCGACAACGTTCTGCGTGGCGATGCCGGCGTGGTCGGTTCCCGGGAGCCACAGCACGTCGAGGCCGCCCATCCGCTTCCACCGGATGATGATGTCGGGAAGCGTCTGGTTGAGAGCGTGTCCGATGTGCAGCGAACCGGTCACGTTGGGCGGCGGCAGCACCATGCTGAAGCGCTCGCCGCGCGGACGGTCGACCTCGGGGTGCGCTGTGAACGCGCCGATCGACTCCCAGAAGGCGTACCACTTCGGATCCACCTCGGCGTGATTGAACGCTTTAGGCAGGTCGCCCATGGAAGCGATGTTACAACACTTGTCGGGGGTCAGTTTTCAGTTGTCAGTTTTCAGTTATCAGTTTGGAGCCCATGAGCACACTCCGGCGACTGCCGAATCAAACTGAACACTGAGAACTGAAAACTTATTTGTCGAACAGCGTCGATCGAAGGCGGTCGATCTCTTCGCGCACCACCCGCTCGGTCACGCGCACGACGATGTCGGACACGAACTGGCGATCCGCCAGACGATCGAGGACGCGGCGGGCGATCTGCTCGATGAGGTCGTCGTTCGAGGCCGAGAGCGATGGGAAGAGCGATCGCAGCGGCATGCGAGCGCTGGACGGAATGACCTCGCCGCGCTCGGCCGCGAGCAGCGTCGAGAACGCTCCCGCCAGGGGCGGCTCGGACGGTGTCGCGGGAGGCACGAGGACCGGCACCGGTGGGCTGGGTGGCGCGGCCGGTTCGCGGCGCGGCTCGCTGGCCGTAGAGCTGACAGGCTTCGCCGCCTGCGCGAGCGGCCTCCGGGCCTCGACACGCGGCGCTTCCGCCCCCGGCGCGTCGGCGCGCAGCGCCTCGGCGACTGTGGGCGCGTCCCGGCGTGGAGCGATCTCGCGAGCCGGATGTGGCTCCGCGGTGACCTGCGTCGCTTTCAACGAGTCGGCGAACCGATCGGCCGCCAGGTCCTCGTCCAGCGACTGAAGCGCCGGCGCCACCACACCACTGCCGCCGAACGCGGCGTCCAGCCGATCAAAGTACTCGTCGAGCGAGAGAGCCGGCGTCGGGCTGGAGGGCGTCGGCGTGCGAGTCGCGTCCGGCTTCGGGACCTGGGACACATCCAGGCGGAACTCCCCCGGCTCCGGCTCGCGACGCGGGGGGACTTCAGCCCCCCTGACGTCTACCGGCGCGACCGGTTTGGGCGCCGGCGGTGCCGGCTCGACCCGCGCCGGCGGCTGGGGCGACACGGCCCGCCGCTCTTGCGGTCGTGGACCCGTGCCCGAGAGAAGCTCTTTGACTCGATTGATCACCATCTGCGGCTCGAACGGCTTCGCCAGCACGCCGTCGCAGCCCGCCGCGCTCGCGCGCGCTTCGTCGACCGGCTCGAAGGCGCCCGTCAGCAGCAGCACCGGAATATGGGAAAGGTGCGGCGTGCGCTTGACGTGCGCCGCCACTTCGTAGCCGTCGCGATTCGGCATGCCGACATCCGCCAGCACGATGTCCGGACGATCGGATTCGATGCGCTCGATCGCCTGCTGGCCGTCGCCGACGGCCACGACCCGGATGTCTTCGTCCGCGAACGTCAGCTCGATCACGCGCTGAATCGTGACGCTGTCGTCAGCCAGGAGAAGGGTGTGAGACATACTCATGAGCTTTCAGCTTTCAGTCATCAGGTCTCAGCTATCAGGTCTCAGCTCTCAGCTTTCAGCTCTCAGCTAAAGAGAACGCCGCCCTAGCGGCGGGCGTTCGTAACATGCAGAGCCGAGAGCTGATAGCTTGAGGGCTGACAACTGTCTACCTTGTCGGCCACCGACCGACTGAAGATTAGGCGAATGCGCGCGGCTGCACGCTTCGGCGTCTCGAGCGGCTAGACCGCCTCCATCCGGGTGCGCGCGTGCTTGTTGATGAAGTCGATGATCTCCTGCATCGGGCTGCCCGGACGGAAAATGCCCGTAATCCCGATCTTTCGCATCGACGCCACGTCCTGATCCGGAATGATGCCCCCCAGGACCACGAGCACGTCCTCGAGTCCTTTCTCCTTCAGGAGCTGGATGACTTGCGGGCAGATGTGGTTGTGCGCGCCCGAAAGGATCGAGAGCCCAATCACGTCCGCGTCTTCCTGCAGCGCCGCGTTCACGATTTGTTCGGGCGTCTGACGAAGGCCGGTGTAGATGACCTCCATGCCCGCGTCACGAAGGGCGCGGGCAATCACCTTGGCGCCCCGGTCGTGGCCATCGAGGCCGGGCTTCGCGATCACCACTCTGATCTTCCGCATATGTCGGGACTCGGGGTTCGGGATTTGGGAGTCGTTGGATTCGAGGTGCCGCCCACGAATCCCGAGTCCCAACCCCCGAATCCCGGGTTAGATCAAGGCTGCCTCCTCGTATTCGCCCCACACGTCCCGGAGCGCATCGCACATCTCGCCGACCGTGGCGTAGACGCGCACGGCGTCGAGGATCGCCACCATGGTGTTTGCCGACCCCTGCGCCGACGCCCGGAGCCGGTCCAGCGCCCGGCGCACCTTGTCGGCGTCGCGCCCGCGTCGAAGCGTCTCGAGCTTCTCCACCTGGCGGGCCGCGACGTCCTCGTCGATGTAGAGGGTGGTAACCGGCTCATCCGCCTCGGCCACGCATTCGTTCACCCCGACGATGATCTTGTCCTTGCGATCGACGGCCTGCTGGAACCGGTACGCCGATTCGGCGATTTCCTTCTGCGGAAACCCGCGCTCGATCGCCTCCACCATACCGCCCATGCGATCGATCCGATCGAAGTAGTCGCGGGCCTCCTCCTTCATCTCCATCGTGAGCTTCTCGACGAAGTACGAGCCCCCGAGCGGATCCACCACATTCGTCACGCCGCTCTCGTGAGCGATGATCTGCTGCGTCCGGAGCGCCAGCG
>JACOUA010000272.1 GCA_016178075.1 Acidobacteriota bacterium | reverse complement strand
CGGTGCAGTTTCGCGCGGCGGGGATCATCTCACCCAGCAGCCTGTTTTTCAGCCACACCGGCCGGCTGCTCGTGACACCGGGGTGTTACGAATTCAAGCCGTAGGCCCGTTGGGCAAACGGCAGCGCTACCCTTGCTACTTCCCCGCGTCGGCGGGAGCCCCGAGCGTCATGGGCACCCGGCGCCAACGCGCGAACTACAGCGTTTTTCACTTCGCTGTAGCGTAGTTCTCAGTTGTCAGTCATCAGTTTTCAGTTATTTGCGGGCGAGATCCGAACTGAAAACTGACTACTGAGAACTGAAAACTGCATTAGATTTCCCGAGCCCGAATGTTCTTGTACTTCACATAGCCGGCAAAGCCCCCGGACTCCCCCGCCGGCGGCCACTGGAACCAGATGGGCGCGGCCTCTTTCCAACTCGCTTCCGCCGGGTCGGTCGGATCATCGGTGAGGTCGCTGATCTTCGTGCCGTTCAGCCAGACCTGAAGACGCGGCCCCTTGAACGTGATCCGCATATGGTTCCAATCGTCCTTCTTGCGGAGATTCGGGAACTTGTCGCATGACGTCGGGTACTCGCGCAAACCCCCGCAGTCGCCCGTGTCCAGCCACAGGACGTTTCCTCGGATGGCCTTTGGAGACTGGCGGTGGATCACCACGCCAATGAACTCACCCGCCTCGCGGCGCCCAAGGTTCACCTGATATCCAGTCCGCAGATAAACGCCGCTGTTGTACGTGCAGGTCCTTTCTTCACTCGCGTTGGCCTGGTTTGGACCCACAAGCGCCGCGGAACACTTCGTCCCGTGTTCGGCAAGCATGAAGTCGAACTCCAGCTCCACGTCCTTGAACTTGTCCACCGACGTCAGACTGCCGCCCCTCTGACCTTCCGGGGCCTGACCGCCGACAATCACACCGTTCTCGATCTTCCAGCCGACGGCCGCGGGATTCCGCGGGCCGGCAGGAGCTGGCGCCGGCGCTGCCGCGTTGCCACCGCTGCGACCACCGCCGCGTCCCGCGGAGGGCGGGACCACCCAGTCGGTGAAGTCCTTGCCATTGAAGAGCGTTTTCCAGGCCCCGGGAGACTGAGCCCAGAGCGTCGGCGACGTGACGACGACCGACGCAACCAGGAATGACGCGAGCACCAAACAGATCGACGCACCGATGCATGTACAGATGGATTTCATCGCTCTTGACTCCTTCCGTGCGCCACATTCCAGGCTTCGAACTCGATGGCCCGCGGCCCGCCGCTGCCACCGCGCGGAAAGCGACGCGGACCTCGCGTTTCTCTCCGGGGAAGAGCATAAGGTACTTGTCCTCCCGCCGCCTTACTCGTCGGCTCCGTAATCGGATCCGGCATCTTCGTCGTTCCCAGCCTGATCGCCCAGGGGGTGTCAGAGCCGGGCCTCGTGATCGGCATCTGGATATTCTCGGGATTGCTGGTTTTGTGCGGCGCCCTCACGCTGGCGGAGCTCGGCACCCTGCTGCCCGAGTCGGGCGGGCTCTACGTGTACATGCTCGTCGAATCGGCCGCGAGTTCGCTGATGGGGTTGGGATTGCTGCTCGTAGGCGTGCCGTTCTACGTGCGATCGCAACGGCGAGGTTGCTGTAATCGATTGCATCGCGACTTGGTCGAGGCTATCATTCCCGGCGCGATCCGAAACGAGGAGGCGTGTGGACAATGAAGACACAACATGCGGCTGCACTGAAAGCGCTCGTCGCGGCGTGGCTCATCACGGCCGCAACAGCACACTCCTATCTCGCGTCGGAGCCGCCGCGTGCGCAAGCCGCAGCGCGAGCGGCGACCGACGGATTCGGGCCGTTGTTCAACGGGCGCGATCTCAGCGGCTGGAAGATCCCCGCGGGCGACCATGGCCACTGGCGGGTCGTCGACGGGGTCATCGACTACGACGCTGAAAGCGAGGCGGCCGGCGACAAGAGTCTCTACAGCGAACGCGAATTCGGCGATTTCATCCTCGCGGTGGACTGGCGCATCAAGAGCACGCCGTACGTCAATCCGTCGGTGCCGATCATCCGGTCCGACGGCACGCACGAGAAGGACGCCATGGGCCGCGAGATCCGGATTTCAGTGCCGGATTCGGATTCAGGAATCTTTTTGCGCGGGTCGAGCAAAGCACAGGTGAACATCTGGTGCTGGCCGATCGGCTCCGGCGAAGTGTACGGGTATCGCACCGACGCCTCGATGCCGGCCGCCGTGCGCGCGGCCGTGACGCCGACGCGGAATGCGGACCACGACATCGGCGCCTGGAACACCTTCGAGATCACACTGCGAGGCGACCGCCTGACAGTGGTACTCAACGGCCAGCAAGTCATCAGCGGCGCGGCGCTGCCGGGGATACCCGCCCGGGGACCGATCGCACTCCAGCACCATGGCGCCAAGAAAGACGGGGTGTGGGTGGCTCCTCCGAGCCTCGTGCAGTTCCGGAACATCTCGATCAAAGAGCTTCCCTAGCAGCGAGGCGCCGGTCCGTGCCACCTGGTGCTCGATCGAACGGGCCGGTATCTGGCGGTGGCCAATTACAGCGGGGGGAACTTCGCGCTCTTCCCTGTCGGCGACGATGGGCGGCTCCAGCCGGCGACGAGCGTGGTCGCGGGCGACAGATCCGGGGACCCCGGTTGGAGGCCGCGCGATCGCGGGCAGGTAAAACGCGCCGAAACCGCGCGTTGACTCCCATCAGATGGTGCTGTCGGGGTTCGGGACCATGAAATCTCGAACCAGACGATCCAGGTCGTGGCAGGCCTCGGTGAACTGGCGCAGCGTCCGCCTGGTCGGCGGAAAACTGTCGAACTCGTCGATCGAGAGCCCGTCTTCCATGTACGCGCGGCGGAAGTCGGGGAACTTGTCGAGGAGCTCGCGCACGATGTCCGGGTTGACAGGGTCGTCAATGCGTGAACGCACGTCGATCCCGCTCCCATTGAAGCGGAGCTGCCACTTGTACGGCGGTGAAATGATGACGTCACCGCCGATGAACTCACTCCAGTGCATGTGGTTGCGAAACGCCGCCGACAGCAGCCGGAGCCGATAGCCGCGCTCGCGGAAGATGCCGTAAGCTTTTTTGAACGCCGCCACGCCAGCCCACTCCAGGTAGCCCGGATCGATCGTGATGTTGCGTTTGTCCGCCACCACCTTCAGCCAGTCATCCAGCCGGCCGACCATGATCGTGCAGACAGGTCCCATCGTCGAGATATCGAGGCCTCCCTGCTCGCGACGCCTCAGCCCGCGTTCCACCGCTTCGGCCACGGCGATCGCCTGCGGCACGCTGAACGAGACCGTCGCATTGATGCTGACGCCGCGAGAGGTGGCCTCTTCGATCGCACGGACGCCGGCGCGCGTCACCGGGATTTTGACGATCATGTTGGGCGCCAGCGCGTTGAAGCGCATCGCCTGTTCGAGAATCGCCTCCGTGTTGCGGAAGAAACGGGGATCGGTCTGGATGGAGAGCCGGCCGTTCTTCCCGCGCTGCTCGTCGAAGGCCGGCCTCAGAAGCACGGCACGAGTGGCGCAGAGGTCCTCCACCAGCTTCCAGGCGATCTGCCCTTCAGTGGCGGTCGGCATGTCGCGAACGAGCGCGCACATGTGATCCTTCCAGAGCTCCATCTCCTTCTTCAGCACCTCGACGGCGATCACCGGATTGCACGTGGCTCCGACGGCCCCGTGCTCGATCGAATAGGTCAGCTCGGCGGCCGCCGCCGAGTCGTTCCACAGACAGGTCGGGGTCGTCTGGGTCATCTGATGGAGCAGACTTTTGAAGATGAGAACTCGCGGCATGATGTCTCTCGTCTCTTAGGGCCCGGAAAGGAATAAAGGTGTCATCTTGGGCGTCGAGGCGCCCGCCCGGCAAGGCGCGAGGAGCGCGCATACCGGGTGTATGTCAGCGACGAGCAACGCAGCCCGGCGGGATGCATCGGCGTCCAAGATGGCACCTTT
>JACOUA010000271.1 GCA_016178075.1 Acidobacteriota bacterium | reverse complement strand
CGCGCGGATGTTGTCGAGGCGAAGGCCGCCAGCGGCGACACGGTGCTGGTCCGCGGGCCCGGCGCCCGACCCGTCGGCCGCGCGTTGTACAGCGGCAAGTCGCAGATCGCGCTTCGGATGCTGACCCGTTCCGACGAGCCGGCGGATCTCGGTTTGTGGAAGGCGCGGCTCGCCGCGGCGGTCCGCTTCCGCGACAGCCTCGCCATCGATGCGGACGCGTACCGGCTCGTGCACGGCGAAGGCGATCTGCTGCCCGGGCTGGTCGTCGATCGGTACACGGACGTGCTGGTCGTGCAGTCGCTCGTGCCGGGCGTCGAGCGATTGCTGTCCGATCTGGTCGTGATGCTCGTGGAATTGACGGGCGCCCGCGGCGTCCTGGCGAGAGACGACGTGCGCGTGCGGGCGCTCGAGGGGCTCGACGCCCGCGTCGAGGTGCGCGCCGGCGATGTGCCGCGCGAGTTGATAGTCCGGGAGGGGCGGATCGAGTACGAAGTCGACGTCTGGACGGGTCAGAAGACCGGCCTGTTCCTCGATCAACGGGAAAACCGGCAGGCCGCTCGCCAGTACGCGCATGGCCGGCTGCTCGACGCCTTCAGCTATCACGGGGGGTTCGCGCTCCAGCTCGCGGCCTGCTGCGAGCGCGTGGAGGCGATCGACGTGTCGGAGGAGGCGGTCGCCCGCATCGAGGTGAATGCGCGACGGAACCGGGTCACGAACCTCGTCGCGCGCGCCGGCAACGTCTTCGACGAGCTGCGGATGATGGAGCGGGCGGGCGAGCGGTTCGACACGATCGTCCTCGATCCGCCGGCGTTCGCGAAGAACAAGTCCGCCGTGGCCCGCGCGCTGTCGGGCTACAAAGAGATCAACCTCAGGGCGCTGAAGCTGCTGTCGGCCGGCGGCGTGCTGGTGACGTGCAGTTGCTCCTACAACCTGGACGAAGCGACCTTCGGGCAGATCGTGTACGAGGCGTCGGTGGATGCGGGCGTTCAGGTCTCGGTGGTCGAGAAACGCACGCAGTCACGGGATCATCCGATCGTGCTCGGGATGCCCGAGACGTATTACTTGAAGTGTCTGATACTCAGGAAGTTGCATTGACGATTGACGATTCAGGGATTGATTGACGATTGACGATTCCCGGAAAGTAAGGACGATTGGAGCGATTTGGAGTGGAATTGACGATCGGAGGGCAGCTCAAATCCCTCGATGGCCTCCCGAATCGAACGAATCCGGAATCGAGTCGGCGCAAACGATGCCCGCAGGCACCAGCCAGACGTTCACTGATCGTTGTAAATGATTGTGACAAAAAGATTTATTAACACATGTGATATTTAACGACAAGATTGTTGCTTCTCACTGATCCCTTAAGCAACAATTCTGTCGTTATGATCAAGATGCCCGCAGACCGAGGAGGCACTAGGAGTCTGGTCGGACAGATACCGGACCCGCACGAACTCTACGGCCGTGAGCAGTTCATCGAGCATCTCTGGCGGATGCTTCAAGCCAACAACGTGATGCTCCTCGCCCCCCGCCGATTCGGGAAGAGCGGGATCATGCGGCACGTACTTCTGAAACCGGCTTCCGGTTTCTTCCCGATCGCGCTCGACCTCGAGGATGTCGACTCGAACGAGGAGTTCGTTTGGCGCGTGACGAGGGAGCTGCTGGTCCATGACACAACTCGCGCGTTCCTCGCGCGCGCGAAGCGGTTGCCCAGCATGGCTGTCGATTGGGTGAAGGACACCTTCGACGAAGTCGGATTCGAAGGCGCGAAGGTGAAGTTCAAGGCTGCGATCGGCTCGGATTGGAAGGCCGAAGCGAGATCGATGCTCACCGAACTGGAGAAAGCCGACCAGACCATCGTCTTCCTTTTCGACGAGCTTCCGAAGATGCTCGACAGGATCGTCGAGAAACAAGGTGAATCTGCGGCGCGGGACTTCCTCGGGTGGTTCCGCACCGTTCGCTTGGCGCCTAAAGACGTGCTGCGGCGGCATCGGTTTGTGGTCGCGGGAAGTGTCGGTATCGACCAGATTCTCCGAAGACTCGGGGCGGTCGACACCCTTGTTGACTTCGCCCGCCTTGCGCTTGAGCCCCTGGACGACGCGACCGCCGAGAAGCTCGTGCAAGATCTCGCGGTGTTCTTCGCGCTCGGCTGGAGCCCCGATCTGTCACGCGTGTTGTTCGAGCTACTAGGTCCACCGGTTCCGTACTTCATCCACTTGTTCTTCGCCCAGCTCGCGCAGCTCCCACCCGACCGGCGAGCAAAGTTGACCACGACCGATCTGAAGGGGACTTACGCTAACCGCTTGTTGGGTCCGACTTGTCGCCACTACCTCGGGCACTACAGTGACCGGCTCAGGCGGTACGGGGTTCGACGGGAGAAAGCTGCGTTCGCGATCCTCCGGGCGGTGGCCGCGCATGGTCGGGTGACTCGTCCATCGCTGTACGAGAAGTACCGAAGGGCGCACGGCAGGGGAGCGACTGAAGAGGGTTTCGACGACGTGATCGCCGATCTGCAGACCGACTGGTACGTGCAGCTGGATCCCGAGACCAACGAGTTCCATTTTCGACTGAAGGTCATGAGGGACTGGTGGACGCGGTGGTACCCGCCCGAGTCCCGTCGCCGTCTGATCGCCGGGAAGCGAGGTCAACCATGAGCCTCGTTACTCACAAGTTCACGCCAGCCGCGATGTCTGACGTGGAGCTTGAGGCGACGTTTGCCGCGAGATCCCACACGGTCGAGTACCTCGTCAACTCCTTACGCGACCAGATCCGGTCAGGCACGCTATCCAGCTTCATCGTCACAGGACCACGAGGGGCTGGCAAGTCGACCGTCATCCACATGGTCGATCTGAGGATCCGCCAGGACCCGGACCTGAGTGCCGTCTGGATTCCGGTGCTCTTTCCAGAGGAGCAGTTCAGAATATCGTCGCTTCGAGATCTACTGGCGGAAACACTGCAGGTTTTGAGCCAACAGCGCATCGAGGGGGCCAGTGAATGGCTCGAGAGAGTTGAAGCCGAGCGTGACGATGAACAAAGCGAGCAACTGGCGGTCACGGCACTCAGGGACATCACCCGACGGAGCGGCAAGCGCCTGGTGCTGTTCGTCGAGAATCTCGACCTGCTGTTTGAAGGAGGCCTTGGCGACCAAATGCAAGGCACCCTTAGAAGGCTAATCATGAACGAGCCGTTCATGTTGCTCATCAGCAGTTCCGTGCACCTGTTCGATTCGCTCAAGAGCTACTCGGAACCCTTCTTCAACTACTTCGGGACCGTTCGTTTGGACCGTCTCAACGCTGAACAAGTGTTTGAGCTGTTGACCCGGCGCGCCGAGTTCGATGGGAACGAGGATTTCCTCAGGAGCTTCAAGAAAGAGCGCGCAAAGATCCGAGCCATCGTAGAACTGTCCGGAGGGAATCCGCGGCTGGTCCTGATGCTCTACGAGCTGCTCAGCCAACGGCAGGTGACGACGATCGTCCAGTGCCTTCGCCAGCTTGTGGACGAGCTGACGCCGTTGTTGAAGCACGAAGTCGAGAGTTTGCCAGTCCAACAGCGAAAACTCATTCACGTGCTGATGGAGAAGGGAGGCACGGCCACACCGACAGATCTCGCTGGTCCCATGCGACTCCCGCTCAACGCCGTCACTGCTCAGCTCAAGCGGCTGAAGAATGCGCAGATGGTCGAAGTGCTCGGCGGAGGCAAGGGCCGGCCGGCGCACTACACGGTTCCGGACAAGTTGTTCGCGATCTGGTATCGGATGCGTTATCTAGGCCAGAGCCGCCGCATCGAGTTCTTCGTCGAGGTTCTCCGGATCTGGTTCGACGAAGAAGAGCGACTGCAAACCTTACGGAGTCTCGCCGAAGCCGACCCGTCCCGCTCACCTGGACGCGGACAAGACAGCGCAACGACGGCGGAGTATTTTGCTGCGTCTCTCAGCAACACCAAGTACGCGCAGGAGGCCGCCGATCTTTCCATCGGACAATGGGCCAAGGCGGACCTCGAAGAGGCCGCTATTGTTTATACCCAGTTCGTGGGGGTGTCTCAGGCTCGTGCGAGTACGGAAACCGCGGCGTACACGGGGCTCGCGCGGTGGCTGAGCCACCACGGCGATCCATCGCATGCTCTTGAGGTGCTGGATCGAGTCCTCGAAGGCCAGGGTGAATCCTCTGCCCGCGTCGAGGCGCTGCTGGATAGAGGATTACTGAGGGGCGTGCGGGGCGACGTTGGGGGTGCAATCGCGGACTACACGGCGGTGATCGAACTGGCGGGCGCGCCTCCCGAGCAGGTGGCGCGGGCGCTCGTCAACCGCGGAGTTACCAAGGGCGCGCAGGGAGACCTTGCGGGCAGAATCGCGGATTATACAGCGGTGATCGAACTGGCGGGGGTACCACGGGAACCGATGGCACGGGCGCTGGTCTACCGTGGGATGACCAAGGGGGCGCAGGGCGACGTTGCGGGTGAAATCGCGGACTACACGGCGGTGATCGAACTGGCGGGGGTACCACGGGAACCGATGGCACGGGCGCTGGTCTACCGCGGGATTACCAAGGG
>JACOUA010000270.1 GCA_016178075.1 Acidobacteriota bacterium | reverse complement strand
GGCCTCGGCTGAGCGCACGATCCCCGAAATCCGAGAAAAGCTATCCGCGATGGCCGATGCCATGCGGCACCGCGGACCGGATGATCTTGGCTTCTACCTCTCGCCCGACTGCCGCGTCGGTTTGACGACGCGACGTCTATCCATCCGCGACCTCTCCCCTGCCGGCCACATGCCGATGGGCACCGGCACCGGGGACGTCTGGATCACCTACAACGGCGAGATCTACAACGCCGACGAACTGAGGGCGGACCTGGAACGTCAGGGACATCGCTTCCGGTCGCACAGCGACACCGAAGTGATTCTTCAGGGCTACTGCACCTGGGGGAACACGGTCGTGGAGCGGCTGCGCGGCATGTTCGCGTTCGGCATCCACGATCGTCGTCCGCAAGCGGGCGCCGGCCGCCTGCTGCTCGCGCGGGATTGCCTCGGGATTAAACCGCTGTACTACGCGAAGACATCGGACGGCGTCGTCTTCGGATCAGAACTCAAAGCGATACGCGCGTCGGGGCTCGTGAGCGGCGTCCTGAGTCCCGCCGCGCTTGGTGGGGATCGGTTCCGAGCCCGATGACGATCTTCGCGGAGATCGCGAGTCTCGAACCGGGAGCCACACTGGTCTGGAACGGTCGCGACATCAAGGTCGAGCAGCGCCTCGACCTCCTCGATGATTCATCAAAAGTCCGGCTAACCGCCTCCGCCCCGACTTCGCTCAACGAGCTTCGTCGGGCAGGCGAGGCTTCCGCCTTCGCCCTCTGGGCTTCGGCGGACAAGACGGCGGTCAAGAAGGCGGACTCCACGAAGGTCTCGACGCCCAGGTATGAGGAAGCCGTCGAGCGCGTTCGGCTCGCGCTCGAAGATGCCGTGCGCTCGCATCTTGTCAGCGACGTTCCGCTCGGTGCGTTCCTGAGCGGCGGCCTCGACTCGAGCATCGTCGTTGCGCTCATGCGCAAGGCGACCTCGGGACCCATCCGCACGTGCTCGCTGGTGTTCGAGGAGCGCGACTATTCGGAAGGCGCGTATGCGCGCGAGGTCGCGGATGCGGTCGGCTCGGAACATTACGAGCGCGTGATCACGGCGGACGAAGCGGCCTCTCGACTCGATGAGGTCTTCCGCGCGATGGATCAGCCGACATCCGACGGCGTGAACACGTACTTTGTTTCGGAGACGGCGCGTCAGGCCGGCCTCACGGTCGCGCTGTCAGGGCTCGGCGGCGACGAGCTGTTTGGCGGGTACCCGTGCACGTTCCGAGACGCTCCCGCCCTCGCACGCACGCTGGAGTTCACCTCGAAAGTTCCGGGCGCCGCCGCCCTGGCGCGCGCGACGGTCGATGCCATGACGAATCCCAGACGCTGGGGCAACATCAGCGCAGCGCTCGATCGGCCGGCGTCGCTCGCGAGCGCATACGTCGCGCGTCGCAGTGTGTTCTCGCCCGCCGAGGTCCAGACGCTACTCAGTGACGAAGTGCTCGAGGCGGCGGGTGGGTTCGATCCAGTCGCCCACGTCGTGGCACGAACGGGCTCCGGAGGTGACCAGTTCTCCTGGCTCAGTCGCGCGGAGCTTCGCTCGTACACGCATCATCAACTCCTCAGAGACACCGACGTCATGAGCATGGCGCACTCGCTCGAGGTGCGCGTGCCGCTGCTCGACGATCGACTCGTGCGGCTGGTGCTTGGGCTGCCGGAATCGGTCAAGCGGGAAGGATCAGGACCGAAGCCGCTCCTCATCGCGGGGGCCGGCGATCTGCTGCCCGCACGCGTCCGCTCGCGCCGTGACAAGCACGGGTTTACGCTGCCGTTCGATCGCTGGCTGAAGACGACGTTACGGTCCCACTTCGAGGATCTGTTTCGGTCAGAAGCGTCGGCCGGCGGTTCCATGTGTCGACCCGCCGGCGTCCGGTCGCTCTGGGACGACTACCTCGCCGGCGGCGTGCATTGGTCGCGACCGTGGGCAGTTGCGGCGTTTCTGCGCTGGTGCCAGGAGCATCAGCCACCAACGTCCTGAAAACCGCCCTCCTCCAGCTAAGTACTGCGTTTCACAATTACGGTGACGTATTCGGGCGCCGAGGCGCCCGGATCGCAAGGCGCGGGTGGAGTTCGACCACTCGAGGTCCCGAATTGGGATCTCAAGTTCGTGGGGCGGTCGCCGCTATCTGCCGCCCCGAGCAGGGTGTCGAAGGGGACGAGTAACCACAAACCCTGCCCGGGGTGCTACTCGCTCAGGACGGCTGGTCGATTGCTATTCAGATGATGAATGTTTATCATTCATAGTGTGAATAGCCTTGTGCCTCGACTGGCGAGCGACGCCTTGACCCGCGTCGCGGCCGTGATGCCGGCGGCCGTCATCACGGGAGCCCGGCAGACCGGCAAGAGCACGTTGGTCCGCGACCTCGCGCCGGGTGGCCCACGCCTCTATCTCACACTGGACGACCTCGACGTCCTCGGCCAGGCCCGGTCTGCGCCCGACGAGCTGGTCGGTCGATCCGCGCGCCTCACGCTCGACGAAGTCCAGCGAGCCCCCGATCTGCTCCTCTCCGTCAAGCGGGCCGTCGATCGTCGCAAGAGGCCCGGCCGGTTCATCCTGACGGGATCGGCCAACCTGCTCCTCATGCGCCAGGTGAGCGAGACGCTCGCCGGGCGGGCGAGCTACCTGACGCTCTGGCCCATGACCCGCCGCGAGCAGCTCGGACTGGGCCGCGCCGGTGTCTGGCAGGAGCTGCTCGAGACGCGCGACGAGGCGTGGCCGGATCTGCTCGCCAGCCAAGACGCGCCCAAAGAAGACTGGCGGGCGCTGGCACGTCGGGGTGGGTACCCCGTTCCCGCCCTCGAGCTCGCGACACACGACGATCGTGAGACGTGGTTGTTCCCGCCCTCGAGCTCGCGACACACGACGATCGTGAGACGTGGTTTGCCGGTTACACCCGAACGTATCTGGAGCGCGATATTCAGGACCTGTCGACGGTGTCCAACCTCCCGGACTTCCGGCGGCTCATGCGCGCGACCTGTCTTCGGCTCGGCCAGCTCCTCAACCAAAGCGAGCTCGCGCGAGATGTGGCGCTTCCCCAGCCGACGGTTCATCGCTGGCTGAATCTGCTCGAAGTCTCATATCAACTCATCCGCGTGCCGGCGTACGCCGTCAACCGGACGAAGCGTCTGATCAAGATGCCCAAGGTGTTCTGGGCCGACTCCGGATTGGCCCTGCATCTGGCCGGACTCGAGGAGCCTGAGGGCGTGCATCTCGAGAACGTCGTCCTGATGGACCTTCTAGCGTGGCGCGACACTCGCCGCGAGCGTGCTGCAGTGCTTCACTGGCGGACCGCCGTCGGCGAGGAGATTGATTTCATCGTCGAGACGGACCGGGCACTGATCCCGATCGAGGTCAAGAGCGGCCCGCGGCCCCGCGTGGCCGATGCACGACATCTGCGCGCGTTCCGGGAGGAGTACGGACGCCGATGCCGAGCGGGCCTGCTGCTGCACAGCGGCGATCGCATCGAGTGGCTCACACCAGGCGTGCTCGCCGTCCCCTGGTGGCGCGTCATCTAGACATCTCCTAAGACACGCCCGCCGGCGGGGGCGTGTTTCGATCGGCCGGCATTCGCGCGCTGTGGGACGACTACCTCTCCGGGCGGGTCCACTGGTCGCGACCGTGGACGGTCGCG
>JACOUA010000269.1 GCA_016178075.1 Acidobacteriota bacterium | reverse complement strand
GCGCGTTCGACCGTCGCCTGGATCGTTCTCACGGCGCCGGACGCCCCGAAGGCGGACGCGCGGACGACGAGCTTTCCTGCGCCGGGATTCTGCGTTCCTCCGCCGTCCACCGCTGGATCCCGATCCGTCTCGGATGGGTCGTCTGCCACCATCACGACGACGTAGGCGTTCCATGTTGTGCCGTTGGCCGGCACGATGGCCGAGGCGGGAGCGTACGCGTACAACTGCCAGATCGGATTATTCGGTCCCCAGGGCCGGCTCTCGGTGACGCCGACCAGATCGGCTGCGTCGCAGGTCGACTTGCCACATCGAGCTTTATTGACGATCTCGGTGAGGTCGATCGCACGGCCGGCGGCATTGCGCGATCCGGCCGGCGGACCGTCAACAAGCGCGGCGCGCGCCTGGCCCCGGAGCACGAGATCCCAATCGCCTTCACGCGCGAGGTCCTGGAGCACGTACTCGAGCGCAGCGTCCGCCGCATACAGGGCCGCTCGCGTGTCTCTGTACGCCGCGGCCACGGACAACTCTACCGAGCTCGTCATCGCGAGCCCGAGCGCCATGGCGCCCACCAGCAAGACTGACAGCAAGACGATGATCAGGGCGATACCGGACTGGTCTTTCACCATACCGTCACGGCATTGCGGATTGCCGATTGGCGATTGCAGGATTGATTGATGATTGGCGACTGTCGATTGAGGAATGAAGGAGGATCGAGCAGAATTCCGAAGAATTCCGAGAATCGCTCTTGAATCAGCAATCGACAATCAATCCCTCAATCGCCAATCGTCAGTCGTCAATTCCTCCTACCGTCCTAGATTCAGATTCCTGGGGCTGACGTCGAGCCGTATCTCGCGATCGGGGAGAAGCCGTTGGGTGTGGGCCTGGTCGCCGCCCGACCAGAGGCGCAGCCCGCCAGATCCGACCAGGAGGCCGAGCGCGCTCCTGATCCGCAGCGTGACCCTGACCCGGCGCACGCGAAACAGATCCGCGTCGAACCGGTTCGGCGCGAAGGCGTCGGGACACCAGGGGCCGTCGCCGAGCGACGCAGCCGGAAGCAGAGCGAGGGAGCCATCAGTGGCGTTCAGCCGAGCTAACCGCGACCGCGGGGCGCCGGTTTCGGGATCGCGGGCAAACAGGCAGTTCTCGCCCGCCGGCCACACCTCGGCCCGATCGTCCACACCCGCCGGCGGCGGAGCCGGCCCGTAGCTCGTCCGCGCGGCGTCTTCCGGGAAGCCTGGAAGGAGTCGGGGCGGCTCGGCCTCGCCAAAGTACTCGAGCCGGAAATCCGCGACATGGTCGGTGATCTCGACGTCGGTCTTGTAGCCGTCGTAGCGAGACAGCGACGCCTCGGCACCGTCGCGGCGAACCCAGTACGTCCGAGTGACCACCTCTGCGAGAGCGGCTCCCTTTTCGTACCAGTTCACCAACGGATCGGTGGCATGGAACACCCAGCCAGTCGAAGGGTCACTCCCGGTGACACGAAAGACGTCCCAGCGGCCGCGGCCATCGAAGACGATGGCCTGCTGCCCTTCCTGGAAGCCGCAAAGCGGATCGGCTGGGGGACACCCCGGCACCGGCTCGACGCTGATTGGGGAGCCGCCATCGGCAATCCAATCCCGCAAGCGGCACTGCGCCGGCGAAGAGGGGACGTACACCACGCTAATGACATCAGGTCGGTACGAGACGCCTCGTGACCGATCGGCATCCCTCGTGCCGATCCGGAACGGCAGCACGGGAGGCAGAGCGCGAACGAGAGGACCGGCGGCCTCACCCCAGTCCAGACCGGCGCCGGCCGCGAGCAGGTCGCGCTGGAGCGCATCGAGCCCGACCCTCATCCGCTGCTGCATGTCCGCCATCTCGGGTTGGAGCTGGAAGATGGCGCGAGCGGGATTGAGCAGAATCAGGGTCGCCGACGTCAGGATCGCCACGATAGTGGTGACGAGCAGGAGCTCCACCATCGAGAAGCCGTCGACATGCCGGACAGGACGACCGGCTTCAGGCTCTGGGCTTTGGGTTGTTGGCCTGTCACGCGTAGTCACGGTGTCTGCCTCGATCTCACGGAGGTCAGCCGACACTCGCCCATTCGATCGTCGAGGGACGGCGTCAGGCCGTGGCGCCGGACAATGACCTCGATAGCTCTCGACGCGTCGGATACACGGGTAATGGACCAGCGCCGCACGAACACGGTCGACATCGGGGGTCCGACGCCCCCGAGCAGCCGCCCCTCCGCGTCCAGATACTCGACGTAACCGTGCGTGTCCTCGTCAAGGGCCCCGGGTGGGCTCGGCTCGAGCGCCGGATCATCCCAGGCCACCGCTTCGAGCTGCTCCATCTTCTGTTGCGCCATCACCGTACTCGTCGTCAATGCTCCTGCCGCCATCGTCACGTGGGTGGAGATGACCATGAGCTGGGCCAGACCAACGAGGGCGACCGCGAGCACGCCGGCGGCGACGATGGCCTCGATGAGAGAGAAGCCGGTCTGGGCAAACGATCTCACGCGTCCAGACTCTTGCAAGCACCTTTCCATCGGGATCTGCGTAAGGAACCCAAGGAAACCCGGCCTGTCCGTGCGGCCACGCCCGCGAGGTGATCAGAATCTGCGATGTGGAAGGCTGGTCAGGCTGGCAGGAATTGCGATCATGTCGATACGACTAGGCCGGGGCTCTGCCCCGGACCCCGGCTCGGTCGCTTGCGGGGGCCCCTACGCCCCGCGCCGCTCCCTCCCACCCCAACGCGCTGAAAAACGCGCGTCGGGGACCCCGGCTCGCAGGCGCGC
>JACOUA010000268.1 GCA_016178075.1 Acidobacteriota bacterium | reverse complement strand
TTCAATGTCTCAGTTGCGCACGTGTGGGCGGAACAGGAGCATCAGCTCGAAAAAGCTGGTCGCCCGATGCCCGTTGAAGACAGCTACATCGCTGCGACAGCGCGGCGGTACGGGCTCACGATTGCGACTGGGAACGAACAACACTTCCGTCGTCCCGGTTTGAAGGTCTTCAATCCATTCAAGGAACTTCCGAATCCCTGACCCAGAACAGATCTGGTGGCCCAGGTCGATTGCGCGTGATGGTCGGCGAAGACGGGCCGGTGGCAAGTCACTACCCGGTTGCTACCCGAGGGCAGGAATTCGCGGAATTATTCGGAAGTCAGCCCGTCCACAAGCACTTCGTTGTCTGGGGTGCCGCCGGCACGGTCCTCGTACGTGAAACCGGTCGTCGCGAAGAGCGTCCGACCGCTTCCGCCGTCCCAAAACAGCCGTGGACGGACGACCGCTCGCTCATAGCCTGGCAGATCCGCCCACGCATCCTCGTTCACGTCAGTCGTCTCCTGCCAGTGACCGCCACCCAATAACGAGGCACTCCAGCCGCTCGAGAGGGGCCCGGACAGGAAAGTGACTGCGTCCGTCGCGCCGCGCGTCGAGCGATTCAGCAAGAGTTTTGATCCGCGCTTCTCGAATCGTGAGCGCGAATCTGCTGCCGAGGCCTGCTCGCAACGTCCACTGAGTGCGCAGACCGGGGAACGCTGGACAGATCCAGCGCCGCCCTGCGTTTGACATCGATCTGACCGAGGCGGACAATGGTAGGAATGACCCGATGGCTGCGCATCGGCGTCGCCACACTCGCGATGGCCAGTGTGTGTAGGTCGGCCTGGGCGACGTGCACGGCCGGCGAGATGACGCCTCAGGAAGAACAGATGGCCTGCTGCGAAGCGGGTCATCACGACTGCGGACCGTCAGGCGAGGCCGCCGACTGTTGCAAGAAGTCCGCGTCACAGCACGCTCAGCAGCTCGTGGCAACGAAGCTCGGGTCGTTCAAGGCGCCACTTCGGATCTTGCTCCTGACACTGACACCACCGCAGCCGGCGACCCTCCAAGTCTCGGCGATCCCCGCTTACTGCCTGTTGTCGCCTGCCGGCCAGAGCAGCGCTTCGGGCCCTCCCCGCTACATCGCGTTCTCCTCACTTCTGATCTAGAGCTCCGCAGTTGGTCCGCGCCGTTCTTCATCCTGTAAGCCACAGGACGGATCGGTATTGCGGGCGCATCGAGGGGATATCTCCGCGCGCCGTACGGCGGCGGCTCCAGACGGAAGGTGTGTATGTGGCGACGACTCAGTGTCCTCGTGCTCTTCGGACTCCTCACGGTGATGAACGCGCATGCTGCGGAATCGGCACCGCCCGATGCAGCAATGCGGCTCGCGCACGTCGAACAGGTCGAGGGACAGCGACATGATGAAGGTCCTCTCACGTTGAGAGAAGCAGTGGCGGAGGCGCTCTCCAGGAATCTCGACCTCATCGCGCTCGGCCGCCAACTCGATACCACGCGACACCGGCCGGCGCAGGAACGATTCCTCCCGCCGCCGACGCTCGAAGCGCAAATCTGGCAATGGCCGCTCGATACGCTCAACCCCTGGCACACGAACATGTACATGCTCATGGTGAGCCAGGAAGTGCTGGGCCGCGGCAAACGGGCGTTGCGGACGGCTCTTGCCGAAAAGGACGCGACGTTGGCGAACTTCGACGTCGCGGTCCGCGCGCGGCAGGTCGTCGACGAGGTGAAGCAGTCGTATACGGATCTGTTCATCGCACGGCAGGCGATCGCCGTTTATCTCGCGAGCATCGATCTCTTACGGCAATTCGCCGACGTGTCCCAGGTCAAGTACACGACCGGCCGGATTTCCCAACAGGACGTGTTGAAGGCGGTGTTGGAACTGTCGCGTACGCACGACGACCTCATCACGTTCCAGCAGCAGGCGGACCTTGCGCGCGTGCGGCTGAACGTCCTGTTGAACCGCGCACCGGACGCACCCATCGGGCCGCTGACTAGCGCCGGCGAAGCGATCTTGACCGCGTCTCTGGCGGACCTCCAGCGCCTGGCCGTCGAGCAGCAGCCGGAGCGTCGGAGGGCGCACGCACAGGTCGAGCAGACCGAGGCTCAGCTCGCCGTCACGAAGAGCGACTACAAGCCGGATTTCTCGGTCACCGGCGGATACCTCCTGATGCCGAACCAAACCGACGCGTGGTTGGGGAGGATCGGGATCACCTGGCCGCGTGCGCCGTGGTCGCGCGGGCGCATCGACGCGAGAGTGGCCGAGGCGACCTCTGCGGTCGAGACGGCCAAGGCACGGGAACGGGTGACGGAAAGCCTGATTCGGCTCGCGGTGCAGCATGCGTATGTGAGGGTCAAGGCCGCGGAGCAACGCGCGGCGCTACTGCGAACGACCATCCTGCCTCAATCACGCCAAACCCTCGACGTCTCGCGCGTGGCCTATCAAACGGATCGGGTCGAGTTTCTGGCGCTTCTCGACAACGAGCGAACCTTGCTGGACGCCCAGCTCGAGTACTTCCGCGCCGTGAGCGACCAGCAACAGGCCCTCGCGGATCTCGAACGAGCACTTGGCGCGGATCTGTCTCCGGCGATGACGACGCCGGTCGTGATGAGCGAGGTGAGGCCATGAGGCGAATACGATTCCGGCCGGTGCTCATCATCATCGCGGCCGTCACGGTCGTCGCCGCGGTGGCCTTCGGGGTGCGCTCACGGGTCGGCAACGTTCCCTGGACCGCTATCGCGAATCGGGCCCGTGATGCGGCTCGGACGACGATTCCCCCCGCGCCCGGCATGAACATGCCCGCACCCGACGGCGCTTCGGCTCCGCCGGTCGGCGCGTCGCCGGCCCGCGCCGACGTGTTGATAGATCCGCGGCGGCAGCAATTGATCGGCGGTCGCCGGCCCGCGCCGACGTGTTGATAGATCCGCGGCGGCAGCAATTGATCGGCGTCCGGACCGTCGTCGCCGAACGCGTCGAGCTGGCGACCACGATTCGAACGGTCGGCGTCGTGCGCTACGACGAAACTCGGCTGGCCGACGTCAACGTCAAGGTCGAAGGCTGGATCAGGGATTTGTTCGTCGATTACACCGGTCAGCAGGTGAGAAAGGGGCAACCGCTTTTCACTCTCTACAGCCCTGACTTGCTGAACACCGAGAACGAATACCTGCTCGCGCTCAAGACGCGCGATCAGATCCAGCAATCGCAAATCGCGGACGCCCGGCAGCGCGCCGACGAGCTCGTCGCGGCGGCCCGCCAACGATTGTCCCTGTGGGACCTTGCGCCTGAGCAGATTGCGACGTTGGAGGAGAAGCGGACGCCGGAGACGGCGGTCATTCTTCGATCGCTGGTCGAGGGCGTCGTCATCGACAAACAGGCGCTCAAAGGCGCGCACATCATGGCTGGGCAGACGCTCTACAAGATCGCGGATCTGTCCGTGGTGTGGGTTGAAGCGGATGTCTATGAGCAGGAGATGCCGCTCGTGAAAGTCGGCGGGCGAGCGATCGTCACCCTGGATGCGTACCCGAACGAGCGCTTCGCCGGCCGCGTCCTCTACATCTATCCCTACGTCGACGAGAAGACCCGCACGAACAAGGTGCGGTACGAGTTTGCGAATCGCGGCGGTCGTCTCAAGCCCGGCATGTTTGCGAACGTCGAGATGGCCGCGCCGGCCGGAGTGGGCGTCACGGTCCCAACCGACGCGGTGCTCGATTCGGGCAAAGATCGGGTCGTGTTCGTCGCGAAAGGCGACGGCTACTTCGAGCCGCGACGCGTGAAGATCGGCCGGCGGCTCGGCGCTGCCGTGCAGGTTCTCGACGGCGTCACAGAGGGTGAGTCGGTCGCGACCGGGGCCACCTTCTTCCTCGATTCAGAGAGCCAGCTCCGCGCCTCGCTCCAGGGCTACGAGCCCCAGCCGCCGACCGGCACGGCTGCGCCGGCCAAGCAGCTGGACATCGCGCTGCGCAGTGTGCCCGATCCTCCAAAGTCGGGTGAGAACCAATTCGAGGCGATCGTCAAGGATCCGAGCGGCACTCCCGTGGCCGACGCGGATGTGTCCGTGCAGTTCTTCATGGCGGCGATGCCGACGATGAACATGCCGGCCATGCGAAACGAAGTGAAGCTGTCGAACGCCGGCGGTGGGGTGTACCGGGGAACCGGACACGTGATGATGGCGGGCCGTTGGGACGTGACCGTCACCGTCACGAAGAACGGCCAGCGTGTCGGAGCAAAGCAGTTGACCCTGGTTGCGCGGTGATAGCCGAGGCCGAGAGTCTACGCTCGAGGCCGAGGTCTTCAGCGCGTGGGGGTGTGGCCCCAGGACACATTGAAGTACGAAGCCCCGTAGTTTCAAACCAGCGCGGCGAGCGTGAGCGAGCCGTGGCAGGTCGTGGGGGTGGGGCCCCACGACAAGTAAGAAAATGATTCACCGAGTCATCGACTGGTGCGCGACGAACCGATTCCTGGTCTTTACCGGCACGGTCGTCTTGACGCTGTGGGGCATCTGGGCGATGCCCCGGACACCGCTCGACGCGGTGCCAGACATTTCCGATGTGCAGGTCATCGTGTCGACCGAATGGCTGGGCCGCAGCCCCGATCTGATCGAAGACCAGATCACGTATCCGATCGTGTCAGCGCTCGTCTCGACGCCGCGGGTCAAAGCCGTGCGCGGCTTCACCGACTTCGGCATCTCGTACGTCTACGTCATCTTCCAGGACGGCACCGACATGTACTGGGCGCGCAGTCGCGTCGTCGAGTACCTGCAGGGGATCCGGGGTCAGCTTCCCGAAGGCGTCAGTCCAGTGATTGGACCCGACGCGACCGGCGTGGGGTGGGTGTTCGAGTACGCGCTGGTCGATGAGTCGGGCCAGCACAGCCTGGCGGACCTGCGGAGCTTCCAGGACTGGTACTTGCGGTACTGGTTCGCCTCGGTGCCCGGCGTGGCGGAAGTGGCGAGCATCGGCGGCTTCGTCAAGCAATATCAGGTGAATGTCGATCCGAACCGGCTGGCCGCCTACAACCTGGCGATCAAGGACGTTGTGTCCGCGATCAAGGGGAGCAACAAGGACGTCGAGGGCCGGCTGCTGGAATTCTCGGGCCGCGAGTATATGGTTCGAGGGCGTGGCTACCTGACGTCGATCGAGGACATCGAAGGCGTGTCGCTGGGCGCCGATCCACGCGGGACGCCCGTGCGGGTCCGGGACGTGGCGCAGGTTCGTCTGGGGCCAGACATCCGCCGCGGGGTCGCCGAGCTCGACGGCAAGGGCGAGGCCGTCGGGGGCATCGTCGTCATGCGGTTTGGAGAGAACGCGCTGGGCGTGATCGATCGCGTGAAAGCGAAGCTGAACGACATCCGCTCGTCGATGCCCAGGGGCGTGAAGCTGGTGCCCACCTACGATCGATCGTGGCTGATCGGTGAATCGATCAACACGCTGCGGCGCGCGCTCATTGAAGAGGCAGTCGTCGTCTCAGTCGTCATCATCATCTTCCTCTTCCACCTCCGATCGGCGCTGATTCCGATCCTGACCCTCCCGATTGCGGTCCTTGCTTCCTTCATCCCGATGTATTACCTCGGCGTCACGTCGAACATCATGTCGCTCGGTGGGCTGGCCCTGGCGATTGGTGTGCTCGTCGACGCCTCCATCGTGATGGTCGAGAACGCCTACCGGCACGTCGCGGAGGCCGAGGACGAAGTGAGCGTGCCGCTCGGCGAGGCACGGGTGGCCGCGACGGTCCCGTACGACGACCAGCCACGCGTCATCATCCGCGCGGCCAAGCAGGTGGGCCGCGCGATCTTTTTCTCGCTGGCGATCATCATCATCTCCTTTGTTCCCGTCTTCTTGCTGGAGGCGCAGGAAGGGCGCATGTTCAGGCCGCTGGCGTTCACCAAAACCTTCGCCATGGGGTTCGCATCGGTGCTCTCGATCACGCTCGTGCCGGTGTTGATGATCCTCTTCATCCGCGGCCGGCGTCTGAGACCCGAGTCACGGAATCCCGTCTCGCGGCTCTGCACGGCGCTCTATGCGCCCGTGATTCGCCTGGCCCTTCGGTGGAAATGGACGGCGCTGCTGATCAACTTCGGGGTCGTCCCGCTCACGATCCCGCTGCTCTTCGTCATTGGCAGCGAGTTCATGCCGCCACTGTACGAAGGGTCGCAGTTGTACATGCCGACCGCGCCGCCAGGCCTGTCGATTACGGAGGCGACGAGACTGCTGCAGGTCCAGGACAAGGTGCTGCGGAGGTTCCCGGAGGTGGAGACCGTGTTCGGCACGGTCGGGCGGGGGACGACGGCGACGGACAACACGCCGATGGGGATGGTGAACACCACGGTGACGTTGAAGCCACGCGAACAGTGGCGGGCGGGCATAACGCTCGAGACGCTGCAAGCGGAGATGGACAGCGCGCTGCAGTTTCCGGGCTTTCCGAACGTCTGGACGCAGCCGATCCGAAACCGTCTCGACATGCTGCTGACGGGCATCAAGACACCGGTCGGCATCAAGATCCTGGGATCCAATCTGGACGAGATTCAGCGGCTCGGCGAGCAGATCGAACGCACGCTGCAGCCGATGGCGGGGACGCGCAGCGTGTACGCCGAACGGGTGGCGCAAGGCTATTTCGCCGACGTTCGCATCGACCGTGAGGCCATCGCGCGTCATGGCCTGACCGTGGCTGACGTCGAAGACGTGATTGAGTCCGCCATCGGGGGGCAGAACGTCACGCGCACGATTGAAGGCCGGGAGCGGTATCCGGTCAACGTCCGGTACGAACGAGGATTCCGGCAGGACCTGCCCGATCTGGAGCGCGTGCTCGTCAAGACGCCGATGGGTGCGCAGGTTCCGCTGTCGCAGCTGGCACAGATCGGTTTTGCGCCCGGACCGGCGATGATTCGTGACGAGAATGGCCAACTGGCCGGCTACGTCTATGTCGACACGTCGACGCGTGACATTGGAGGGTACGTGGAGGCGGCGAAGCAGGCGGTCTCGGCCCGCGTGCAGCTGCCCGCAGGGTACACGCTGCAATGGACCGGACAATACGAGTTCCAGCTGCGCGCGCGCGAGCGGTTGAAGCTCCTGATTCCGCTCGTCCTCTTCATCATCTTCATGCTGCTGTACCTGACCTTTCACTCGGCCGCGGAAGCGATCATCGTCATGCTGTCGGTCCTCTACGCGATGACCGGGGGCGTCGTCCTCCAGTGGTGGCTTGGGTACAATTTCTCGGTCGCCGTGTGGGTCGGGTACATCGCGTTGTACGGCGTCGCCGTCCAGACGGGAGTCGTGATGGTGGTGTACCTGCATGAAGCGCTCGATCGGCGACTGCGGCGCGGTGGCCCGCTGAGCGAGGCCGACATTCGCGAGGCGACAATCGCCGGATCGGTCCTGCGGCTGCGGCCGAAGCTGATGACGGTCAGCGTCGTCATGGCCGGCCTCGTGCCGATCATGTGGAGCACGGGCGTGGGCTCGGACGTCATGAAGCCGATTGCCGCGCCGATCATCGGCGGGATGATCACGTCCACGATCCATGTCCTCATCATCACACCGGTGATCTTCTACATCATCAAGCTCCGCGCATGTCGGAAGGGCAAGCTCGAGCCGTCGGGGATGTCACTGTAGCCCGCAGCGTGACACCAATGCGGCTGGCGGCGGGTTCACCTCCGGACTGCGACCGGCTCGGTGGGCGTATGCAAAGAAATCGCTTGACCTTCAAGTTGGCTTGAAGGTGTTAAAGGTACGCATGGGCGAACTCCTGATCGGCGAGGTCGCGAAGCGGGCGGACGTGTCGGCGGCGACGGTCCGCTACTACGAAGAGGTCGGCTTGCTGACGCCTGCGCCCCGTTCGTCAGCGGGCTACCGCCGTTACACGGAGGGGACCGTCGAAGAGTTGCGGTTCGTCCGAAAGGCGCAGGCTCTCGGGTTCTCGCTCGACGAAATCGGAGAGATTTTGAAATTGAGTCGGGCTGGACGGACACCGTGTTCGCACGTGCTCGATCTCGCCAAGCGACATGTGGCGGGCGTCGACGAGCGCATTCGGCAGCTCACGCGATTCCGCGCTCACCTCGCGGGCGAGATCGCCAAATGGGACGGAGAGCGGCAGCCGACCTGTCAAGGGCTCTGCCAGATCATCGCTGGCGCAAGCGACGAAGCCACCGACGGCGCGCCTATGACCTCGCACATTCAGCAGCGGCGTTCGGCCAGGAGCACTCGACAATGAGACTTCATTCCATCGTTGGGAGTACAGTGGCCGGCGGACTGTCCGGCTTTCTCACGAGGCCCTGCTGCGTGATTCCGGCCGTTCTCTCGCTGTCGGGGGTCAGCAGCGCGGGACTCGGGGGCTTTTTCATCAAAGGCCGACCGCTGTTCCTTGTAGCGAGTGCAGGAATGCTGGGGACCTCGATGTTGATGAACCTTCGCCGCGAAGGCGGGTGGGTGAACAAGTCGCTGGCCGTCGGCGCCAGTCTCCTCGCGTTCGCGTTGTCGGCCAACTGGATCGGAGTCTGGTGATGTTCAAGCGGATGATGTGCGTGATCGTGCTGGGCGCCGTCTGGCTGACGCCCATCCCGGCGTCCGCGCAGATGACGTGAAGCGGCTGCGCCAACCCATACCTGCCCGGGTGGCGGGGTGTACTGACGGAGGGAGTCACGGGCAGCCGATTCAAGCTCGGCGCGTGGCTCGTGAGTGAGGATCGAGACGGCGCGTTCGACGGCTCGACCAAGGCCGACAATCCGCATCAAGAGCGGACGCGGATCCTTGTGCCGCTCGTGACCGTCGATCTCCGAATCACCGAGCAAGTCGGCATCCAGGCCGCGGCGAGCATTCCCGACGTCACCCGCACGGCGGTCATCCCACGTTCGACGGGAACGTTCAACTTCAAAGAAACGTTCAGCGGGCTTGGAGACACATCCGTCGTCGGGTGGTACCGCCTTCGTCCCATCCGGCGGTGGTATGTGATCGCCGATTTCGGTGGATCGCTGCCCACCGGCAAGACAGAGCCGCCGAAGTTCCGACCGGAGCTGGACGACGGCAGCCTGGTGCCGACCTCACGGCTCCAGCGAGGAACGGGCATCTTCGATC
>JACOUA010000267.1 GCA_016178075.1 Acidobacteriota bacterium | reverse complement strand
CGCCGGCGAGGTGGGCGAGGGATTCGAGCACTTCGTCCCAATTCCAGTTCCGGACCAGGTGCCGGTCGCATTCCCCTGCTGCGCCTCGGTTCTGTTCGCAAGGAACGCGACCGTGACCGCGACGATCCCGAAGACCAGCGCTAACCGCGCTCGAGTCGATGTGCTGTTCATGACCGTTCCTCCTAGTTGTGTCCGATAGGTCGTTCGTGACTGACCGAGCATCCCAACATCGGCTGCGCCCCGGCAGGACGCGACGAACTCACCGTGCGCCGAACAAGTAGACGAGCGACACGCTCGCAACTTGATAGCCGGGGAAATTGAAACCGCCGGTGCCGCGAACCTTCAGGCCTGGCGCGACCAAAACTGCGACGGCCGCCTCGACCCGCGCGAGCGGCAGCACCTTGATGTCGACTTCCTTGCTTATGTCGTGCATCTCGACGACCTCCCGATAGGTCACGGTTCCCCGCTGGGTCGCCGGATCGAACGTGAAGCTCTGCTTCTGCTCATGGGATTCGACCGAACCTCGGAACGTCGCGACGCCGCCGCCGAAGTTCATCCCGATCTGCACCCGTTGCCGGATCGTGGTGAATGGCACGAACTTGTAGGCTTCAACGCCGGTCAGCGCGACGCCCTGCGTGAGATAGAAGTTGTTACCCGGCGCGTTTTCCTTGTGCTGGACGACTCGCGAGCCGTCCTTCACCGTTTTCCGCACGAACGACACGCCCCAGTCGCCACCGAGATCGCGGCCGCGCGCCACGCCGACGCGCAGCTCGGACCCGGTGAAATCGATCTGGTCGGCCTTCATGACTTGTCCGAGCGCGGTCGGCACCTTCCAGAGGGGCACGACCGTGCCGCTCACGCCCCAGTGCGACCCCTGGTCCTGGGCACTGGCGCCGGCGGGAAACACACAGGCGACGACGACGATGGCGACGATGACGGCAAACGGCGGCTTCGGCATTTGGGTCCTCCTCATGGTTCGTGAGCGCGAATGTATCGAGCGAGTCGCGCGACGTTGTCAGGTTCGCGTCAAGAATCGTCAAGGATCGTCAGCAACGACGGTCAAGTGTCTGTGGGGCGCGCCGGTCATTCGTCGTGAGCCCTATTTCGGCCTCACGCACGCCATAGACGGACGCGCCTCAGAAAATCCGGGGCGCGCGCGCGTTCAGGAGACGTGTTGGACCTCGGCCGACAACGTAAGGGGGCGATGAGCGCCCAGCAAGCGGCAGAACACGACACGGGCCGAATGTCGTCTGTTGCCGCCCGAGTCGCCGGCCTGCCGTGGGATTGCCGCGCACTGACGGCGGGGCTAGAATGGTCGCCTCTCGAACTGATTTCAGGAGACCCATGAAGGAAGGCAGCCGGGAGGCGAACCCGCTCGAAATCTCCTCGGGCGATCGCCTCGAATCGTGGAAGGACATCGCCGGCTATCTCAAGCGCGACGTCCGCACCGTCCAGCGGTGGGAAAAGCTCGATGGCCTGCCCATCTATCGGCATGGCCCGGGCCGGCTCGGTGGCGTCTACGCCTACCGCCCGGAGCTCGATGCCTGGTGGGAGAGCGCGCGGGGCCGGGTGGCGGCCGATACCGCGGGATCAGGCAACGGAGACCTCGCCAGCCCGCCCGTCATCGATGTAACCGGCGTCGCCGGACTTGAAGCGACCGCCGGACGTTTCGGAATGTCCGCGAGATGGCGGCGACTCACGATCTTTGCCGCGATCGGGGCTGTTGTCGTGATGACGGGGCTGGTGATTGCGCAACGGCTGGCTTGGACGGCCAACAAGGGATCTCGTGGCCAGGTCACGACGGCGATCGCCGTACTCGACTGGCCGTTTGCGAGGGCGTCACCAGATGGCCGTTGGCTCGCGTACCAGGACGCCGAAACCCGCCACCTTTGGGTACGAGATCTCAGCTCGGGTGCGTCGCGCGTGCTGGTGTCCGGGTGGACGGACGTCAATTTCGCATGGTCGCGTGACAGCCGGCAGCTCGCCTTCACGGCTCGCGTCTCACCGAATTACCGGCTCGAGACGATTGAGCCGGCGAATGGCACGCGGAAGGTCGTCTGGCAGGAACCGTTTTATGGTGGGTCCCCACGCCCGTTCGACTGGGCGCCGGATGGAGCGCGCCTGGTCTGCATGCTGGATCAGCCAAGCGGCGAACAGCAAATCAGCTTTCTCTCCATACAGGAACGCAGGCTGACACCGATCATCAGTGTCCCCGGCGCCACGACGGCGCCGCAGCTCTCGCCAGACGGCCGGTTCGTCGTCTACCAATCGTCACGCGAGAGCAATACGGATATCTTTCTCGCCCCCACCGACCGGCGCTCGAGTGAGATCCGCCTCACGGAACATCCGGCCAATGACTCTTCTCCCCACTGGTCGCCTGGCGGCCGCTCTGTGATGTTCCTCAGCGAGCGAAGCGGCAGCCAGGAGGTTTGGGCCGTTCGAATCGATCCGCGGAGTGGTTCCAGCGTGGGAGGCGCGTTTGTCATCACCGCGCTGCCAAGCCGAACTCAAATCCTGTCCGCCACGGTCAGTGGAGACGTGTTTGTCGCCCACCGACAGCGCTCTGTTCGGGTGCTCTTCGTTTCGGTGAACCCAACGAACGGAGTGGTCGGTCAGTCTGCGGTCTCCACGTTGCCCGAAGAGACATGGAATCCGGGCTGGTCTTCTGACGGAAGCAAGCTGTATTTCGTCGCCTCGCGCTCACTCATCGAGCGGAACCTCGTCACGCAGGAAGACCGAACCATCCGTCCGCCCGCGTCCTATGGCTCGCCCCTTGCTTTTCGCGCGTTCTCCCCGGATGGCCGCTCGGTCACGTTCTTTGGGCAGGATTCAAAAAAGCAACAAGGCTTCTATGAATACTCCCGCGCAACCGGTGAAATCGTGTGGCTGTGGACGTTCGGTGATCAGGTGAACCCGCCGATCAGCTGGTCTCGTGACGGTCAGAAGCTGCTGTTTGCCGGAGTGGGGACGGATGGCCGACATCACATTCGAGTGCTGGATCGATCCGCAAGTCAGCCGGTGACGATTGGTTTGAGCTGGTCGTCGCCATTTCCCCAGTGGTCACCCGACGGAACGCTCATCGGATACACCGACCGCCATTGCTTGATGGTGATACCGAGTACGGGCGGCACACCTCGAGCGATTGTCTGCGCGCCCCCCACCGCGTCGCCAGGTTTCGATTATCTCGGCGTCGGTGCGCTGAGCTGGTCGCCGGATGGGCGGAAACTCGCGTGGATCGTCAACAACGGCCAACGCCGCCGTGTGGAAATTTGGGTCGTTGATCGCGCCACTGGGGACCACACCACATGGCCGGGTGAAGACAATTACAAATCTTGGCCGCGCGATCTGCAGTGGTCGCCTGATGGCAGACAACTCGCCTTGACCATGGACTACAAGCGCGAGTACGAGATCCTTCGCGTCGCCGGAGTGCTTTCCCGCGAGTCTGCTGGATCCCTCCGATGAGAGATTGAACCGCGTCTTCACCAACTGTTTTGGTTCCCGAGAGCGAGCGGACATGCGGTGTCGTCCTGGAACCGCCAGGAGGGGGATCGCCGCCCTTGCGATCATGGTGTTGGCGAACACCAGCCGACTTTCCGCACAGGTCACGGCCGAAGGAGCGATCCGTGGGCATGTGATAGACGAGCAAGGAGCGGTGATCCCCGGCGTGACAGTCACCGCCACGAGCCCTTCGGCTGCAGCAGCGCACGTGTTTGAGAGCGATCGAGATGGGTTCTATCGGTTGGTCGGCCTCCCACCCGGGGAGTACAGCCTCACCGCCGAGCATGACGGCTTCTCCAAGTGGGTCCGCCGCGGCATTGTGGTGCTGGCCGGACTCAATCTGGCGTTCGACGTCACGCTGAAGATCGGCAGTTTGACAGAAACCATCGAGGTTCCCGCCGCGACGCCGATGCTCGAGGCTGAGACGGCAGTCCAGGCCATCAATATTGATGGAGACTTTCAGCGACGATTGCCATTGAGTAGCCGGCGCGACTGGTCAGACTTTCTGGAGCTTTCGCCGGGAGTCGTAAGCTGGCACATCGATCCAACCGTGAGCGGCCCGGCCTACATGGTCCGTGGCAGCGACCTGGACGGTCACCTGTTACAGGTCGATGGCGCTGATCTCGGCTCATTCTTTCAGAGCGCGAGCAGCTACATTGGCTTCAATACCGACGCGATCGCCGATGCGCAGGTCAAGACGGGCGCGGTGGACGCCTCCACGCCGCTCGGCATTGGTGCGGTCGTGAGCGTCGTCACCCGTTCAGGCACCAACCAGGTTCGAGGAACCGCCGCCACGGTCTACAAGCCCCTGCGCTGGAACGGAAACAACAACCCGAACGGAACCGTGGCGACGGACAACCTGTTTCAGCCCGACCTCTCTGTCGGCGGCCCAGTTCTCAAAAACCACGCGTGGTTCTATGGCGCGTACCGTTACACACGGCGCGATGTCGGTATCAGCCGGAGCGAGAAGCAGCTTCGGGACCTCCGGGCATTGGTACCAGATTTCCGGCCCTTCGAGAACAGGAGCCGCCTGCACTTCTATTATCTCAAGGTGACCGCGCAGCTCTCACCGCGCCATCAGATGTATGTCTTCGCTCAGCAGGATCTGAACCCACAGGAATCGAATTCGGCCATCGACGGCGGCCGGTTCCAGGCCTTCGGGATAGGCGGGCCCGCGTACGCGGCCCGCATCTCGTCCATGTGGAACGGCTCGCTGACGACCCGTGTTCTCGCCTCGTTCAACGGTAAGTCGTCCAATCCTGATCCCGGGATTTTCGGGAGCTACGAAGGAGAAGGGGCTAGCCGACTGGTGCACGAGCGTGTCTTCTCCTCCGCGGGACAGCTGGTCGGAACAGGTGTCATCGCGCGTCTCGACAATGTCCCGTTCCGCGGGCTTGTTCCGAGCTCGAAAGCCACGCTGGACGCGGATCTCACCTATTACCGCTCCGGCTGGCTCGGCTCGCACGATTTTCAAATCGGCGCCCACCTGCAGCCCAGGCTGCGCACAGAGACCCGCAACACTTTCGTCAACGGCGGATTTGCCATCGAGGAGGTCGTCCTCCGACAGGCGGCGGACCCGGCGGCCGGCTTCGTCCCCTTTCACCGCGTGGTCTACGACGCCGCCACCGTGACGCAAAGCTCCCTCGCCGCGCGCGATTACGCCTTCTACTTTCAGGACGCTTGGAAGCCCCGGCCCAGCCTGACGATTCAAGCCGGCGTGAGACTGGACTGGATCCGTGTCACGGACCGGTTGTTCAGAGCGACCACGCAGGAGAGCCTCGACACGGGACCGAGATTTGGTGCCACTTATGCGGTGACGGACGATCGGCACAACATCGTGCGCGCGAGCTGGGCACGTGTGCACGATATGCCGCAGTCGCTGTCTTTGCCATCGGCGGGCACGAACCAGGTCGGGCTGCGCGACCTGTACGATCTCGATCTGGACGGCGTCTTCGAGACCGTATTCGTGACGCCACCGAGCTCAGTCGTGACGCCCAGGTGTGAAATTGACCCGAATCGGCACCAGGGCCACATCGACGAATGGATCCTGGGCTACCGTCGCCAGTTACCCGCTCAGATCAGCTTGGATGCGAGCTTCGTCCGACGAAATTACGAGGATCGCCCGGCGCTCATGGAAGTAAACGGCATCTATGACGGCGGAATCTTCCGAGGCTATCGCGACGAAGCTTCCAACCAGATTTTCCGGGTGACCAACAACAAGCACAACTGGTTCGTCTATTCGGCTCTGGAGGTCACCGCGACGAAGCGCTCGCCCAGGATCCAGGCGCTCGGGACCTTCACGCACGCCTTTCAACACCTGGGCGGAACCTGGCAACCGAACGACCCCGCCTCGTTCCTCCAACCGGAGGCCTTCCCGAATGACCGCGGGCTTGGATACTGGCGCGCTCAGGAGACCAACAGCCTCTCGCTCTTCTTGGGACACAGTCAACCGTGGCGAAGAAACATTCTGCGCGGCGGTCTGAGCTATCTCGGACCGTGGCATCTCGTGCTGACGACGATCTACACGTTGCAGTCGGGGCCCTATTCGGGTCCGATCCTGACCCGGATCGCTGCGCCAGATCCCCGTTACGGCCCCCCAACGATTCGCCTCTCGAACGGCCGGTTGGTCTCCAATCCTCTCGCGACCACGATTCGGTTTGCGTTTGAGACGAGGGGAGAGGGTCAAATCATGGCTCCCGCGGCGCATGTCTGGAACCTCCGCCTTGGGCGCGACTTCAGGTTTGGAGACCGTCGTCGTCTCGAAACGGCGTTTGACATCTTCAACGTCGTCAACAACGGAGTCGATCAATCGTTTCGGTTTGGTGGCAACCATCTGTTCAGCCCCGATTACGCCGCCGGGCCTGATGGCGAGTTCAGGGGGCAGCATCGCCAGACCCCGCGGGCTGCTCAAGCATTAATCCGTTGGGTCTTCTAGCGCGATCGAGGCCTGGTTGCTGAAGCTGCTCGTCTAGACGGACGCATCTCAGAAAATCCGCGGCGGAGCGCGCGTTCATGTGACGTGTCGGACCTCGGCCGACAACGTAAGGGCGCGATGAGCGCCCAGCAAGCGGCAGAGCACGACAAACACGGCCTGTCGTGTGTTGCCGCCCCAGTCGCCGGCCTGCCATGTGATCGCCGCGCGGCTGACGGCGGGGCTAGAATGGCGGCCTCTCGACAATCGATGTGGCCATGAACGAGGAGAGCCCCGATCTGGAGCCGCTCGCCGCGCCCCCGGACGCCCGCCTGGAGTCCTGGAAGGACATCGCTGCCTACCTGAAGCGGGATGTCCGCACCGTCCAGCGATGGGAAAAGCTCGATGGTCTGCCCATTTACCGCCACGGGCCCGGCCGCCTGGGCGGCGTCTTCGCCTATAAACCGGAGCTTGATGGCTGGTGGGCCAGCGCGTGCGGGGAAGTCGCGGCGGTCGCAGGGGGCGATGACAAGCCGCCGCTCGTCCCGAGCGCGGAGGCAGTGACTGAGGCGGCTTCTCCAGAACTCGCAGATCGCCGCCCGCCGCGGACGATGCCGCGTTGGCGCCTTGGGCTCGTGGCAGCCCCTGTGCTGGTCGTCGTCGTCGCGCCACTCGCCGTACGGTGGGTTCGCGCCACGTTCATGCCCCCGGCGACCGCGCGCACAGCCGCGATCAATTTCCAGCCGCGCGACTGGGTGTTGATCGCACACTTCGACAACCACACCGGCGACGCCGCGCTCGACGATGTGCTGGAGTCCGCGCTCGAGCGAGAGCTGGCGAATTCACGGTTCGTGAACGTCGTCCCGCCGGAGCGGATCGAGGACGCGTTGCTTCTGATGAAGAAGCCGACCAACGCGAGCATCGATGCCGCGCTCGGCAGAGAGATTTGCCTGCGGGACGGCGCCATCCGCGCGCTGATCACCGGCCGCGTGGAAAAGATCGGAACCCGATACCTGCTCAGTCAGGAGATTGTCGATCCAGCTCGCGGCGTCGTGGTCGGAGCCCTCAGCGAAGAGACGATCAGCGCTTCGCAGATTCTACCTGCCGTCTATAAGCTCGCGAATGGCGCCCGCGCCCAACTGGGCGAAACACTTCAAAGTATTCGAGCAAGCGACCTCAAACTCGAGAAGGCGACGACTCCCTCGCTGCGTGCGCTGAGGTTGTACACGCAAGCCTCGAGTTTCATGTATCAAGGCGGCAAGTCGGCGTCCGCAGAAGCGCTGCTGCGTCAGGCGATCGCGGACGATCCCGAGTTCGCTTCCGCGCAGATTCTCTTGGCCTGGACTCTTCGGAACCAACGGCACCCTCTCGAGGAGTACCTCCCCTACGCCGAGCGTGCGATGCAGCTCTCGGACAAGACACCCGAGCGAGAGCGGTACTTCATTCGGGGGAGTTGCTACGAGATGTTGGGGAACGATGCGGACGCGATCCCGGCCTACGAGATCCTTGTCAGCCTCTACCCGGATCATCCCTGGGCCACAGGCAACCTCGCTGTGGCGTACGGGCGTCTGGGTCTCTCAGACAAGGCGCTTCCCTATTGGGCTCACAGAGCCGAGGTGTTCCCCAACCGCCTTCTTGCTCAACTCCAGACAGCAACCAACATGCTCAGGAGAGGCGATCCCCGCCAGGCGAACCTGTACGCACAGCGCGCCCGGAACCTTCTGTCGGCAGGCGCCGAACCGATTCCCGGGTTTGCGGGCACGGAGTTTTTCGTGCCCGCCTATGTCCGCTGGCTTGAAGGCGATCTCGCTGGCGTGGTCCGCGAGCTCGACGCTGCAATGCGGGGTTTGGACCATCGAACCGAGAACGAGCGGTTCGGGCTGGCGTTCCAGGCAGGTTATGTCTATTTGACGCTGGGTAAGCTGAAACAAGCCGAGAAGGCTTTTCAAAACATCCGCGCACAAGATCGTTCGTATTGCCTGGCCCAGATTGCCTTCGCACGAGGGGATGGCGAGATGATCCGGAAGTACTTGAGTGAGTACGTCTGGCCTGATCCCGCGCCAAATCCTCAGCGGGGCATGCTGTCAGCGATACTGGCAGCCCGCGTGGGATCGCTCCCCCCAGCGGAGAAGTTTTCGCTGCGGTTCGCGGAGCTCGTCACGCGCACGCCTTCCGGCATGTCGGGCCGCCATTTAGAATGGTCGGATCATCTGAAGGCGGCGACGGGAGAGATCGCCCTCAGACGAGGCGATCCGCGTCGAGCGCGAGCTCTATTGGAGCAGGCCGAGGAGAAGCTCCGCGGACAGGCATGCCATATTTCTTTCTCACGGCAGAATCGTTGGCCGAGGTCTACGAGCGCGATGGCCGGGACATCGACGCCGCGCGCGTGTTGGAAGGAGCCTCGAGAGAACGCAGCCGCTCATCGGGCTTTTCCGGAGGGTCCGGTTTCTTGTGGATGCGAAACCAGGAGCGGCTGGCGCACCTCTACCGACGGCTGGGACGCAAGGAGGAGGCGGGCGCGATCGAGGCCGAGCTGCTGAAGCTGCTCGCCTATGCCGACCCCGATTATCCGCTCGTTGTCGAACTGAAGGCGCGCCAGCAGGGACACGTGGCCGACATGCCTCAGCGTGCCCCTCAGGTCGCCACGGCAAGAACGATTCATCGGTGACTCGCATCTCACGCCAAGGCGCGCAATCGTCTTCGCTGCGAAACGCAGAATCTGCAATTGCCGCCCCGCCGTTGGATCGCAAAATCTGCCACGGCGATCTGGCTTTCTCGCGTGGCTTGTCTCGAATTCACGCTGATCTCGATGGTTTCTGTCGATGGCTTCGATCGTGCTTCATCGGCGTGCCGGTTTGCCGAAGTGCCGATGACGACGGTATCCTGAAGGAGCAGCAGCATCGTGGCCACCCTGGAAGAACGGGTCGCGTTTCTCGAAGGCAGGGTCGTGGAACATTCCGGAGCGCTCGACGGGGTTCGGGGAGCGGTCGTGAGCCTCGAGCAGCGCCTGGATCGGCGCTTTGAAGCCCTCGAACAGCGCATGGATCGGCGTTTTGAGGATCTCGAGCAGCGCATGGATCGGCGCTTTGAAGACGTCGATCGGCGCATTGACGGCCTCGACACGAAGCTGTCCCGGCACTTTACCTGGCTCGTGGGAATCCAGGTCACGATGCTGGTGGCGATGGTCGCGGCGCTGCTGGCGCGGTAGTGAGTCTGGTCTTCCGGCTCCTCCGCCTGTCATTCTTCGTCTTCCTCGACGTTGGCGGCATCCTGCTCGGCATCTTCCTGACTCGTCTCGGCCTGGTCTGGCTCCTCGGCTGGCGGGTAGTTCCTCGACCGGCTGGCTGCTGCTCCTCGTCGGAATCGGCGCGCTCATATCCGACGAATGACCCCCACCATCCGGCCGGTTCGATCGCCCTCTTTCCGATATGAATGAAAGATGTCGAGATGACACGCGGTGCAAAGCGCCGCCACAAAGATTTGTTCGGCCGGAATCCCGGCCGAGATGAGCTGGTCTCTCGTGGCGTTCCAGAGATCGAGATGCGGACGCGACGACCCGCGCGATCCCGGGACGAACCATCTGTCTACCGCCTCTCCAAGCCGCGCGTGAAATCTCTCTCGGACCGCCTGCCCCACTTCGTAACAGCACGGACCGATGCTGGGCCCAACGGCCGCCACGAGATTGGCAGGATCGACACGCTGCTCTGATCGGAGCCGGTGCACGACGGATTCGACGATGGCGGCGGCGGCCCCGCGCCAGCCGGCGTGCACCGCCGCGACGGCTCGACGCTGGCAATCGGCCATCAGCACCGGCACACAATCGGCCATCTGGACGGCCAGCGCAACGTCGGTCCTCGTGGCGATCATCGCATCGGCTTCCGGCCGTTCGTCGGAGGGCCAGATCGACCCCGGACCGTTCACGCAGGCACAGGCCGTTCCATGCACCTGTCTGACCCGCAGCAGCCGGGGCGCGGCGACGCCGATCGCTCGTGCAACGCACTCCCAGCCGTCTTCGGCCCGGGCCCCCCGCAAGCGAGCTGACGCGTACTAAAGAGGTGGGCCGCCAGGTCGGCCAGCGGACGACATTTCAGAACGGGACCGCAAGCCGTTTCGGTCCAGCAGAAGTCGCCGGACGGAGCCGGCAGCTCGCGCGCGAAGTCACCTGTCGCGACCTCAATTACAATCGAAGAGATGAAGATCATCGGCACCGGCCTCGATGCCACCGAGATCCCACGGGTCGAACAGACCATCGAACGGTTCGGCGACCGCTTCCTGCAACGGGTGTTTACAGACCGCGAGATCGCCTATTGCCGGCACCGCCGACGCCCCGGACCTCATTTTGCCGCCAGGTTCGCCGCGAAGGAAGCGGCCATGAAAGCGCTCGGCACGGGACATTCGCAAGGCGTGCTCTGGCGGGACGTGGAAGTCGTCCGGCGCGGCGGGCCCCCGCAACTGGAGTTTCACGGCGGCGCGGCGCGCCGGTTGCGCACGATGGGAGGCACCTCGGCGCTCTTGACCCTCACCCACTCGCAGGATCTGGCGCTGGCACACGTCCTCCTCGTCGTGGAATGAGCTCGAGTCGGAACGAACACACGCAACTGGCGTTTGCGATTTCGCCGCCTCGGAAAACGATCTGACCGGCGTCCCGCCGACCGTTCCCACAATTCGCTTCTGTTCAACGACATACACGCGCGGCCTCTGTCAGGCGGTGCCGGGCATCTGCCTTGCTTCTGGCGGACGTGAGCGCCTGCCACCACGAAGCACGGAGCATCTCACATGCTGGTCAAGATCGCGCCGAACGACAAAGGAAATCCGCCGGGAAAACTTGCTGACGCCGAGCTGCACTTCGCCGAGGGGCCGCTGGCGGGGCTGAAGCTGATTGGATTCTCGATCTGGGAACGGCGATCGGGCAACGGCCGCAACGTCACGTTTCCGGCTCGTACGTATTCGGTGAACGGCGAGCGTCGCAGCTTCGCGCTGCTGCGTCCGATTCTCGACGTCACGTCTCAGGATCGGATCCGCGATTTGGTCCTGCACGCGTACGCGGAACACGAGGAGCAGGCCGCGGTCTCGCAGTGACGCGCCGGGCGGTCAGGCGTCCACGAGGTGTGGGTCGTCGCCGACGGTCGCCGGTTCCCGCTAGAGGCGGTTTCAGCACCTGTGGCGCGTACCTTTCCGCGGACCTCGGCCGGTCGGAGCCGGTCTCCACCGGGTTGAAACTGCCTCTAGCGAGAACAGACGACGTCGCCTGGCGAAGCGTCGGCAGGAGCCTCAAGCGAGGGTCGGCAGCAGTCGCGCGTTTTCCTTCAGTCGTTTGGGCGGCATCGTCCATTCGGCCCGCAGGCTCTTCTCGAATTCGGTATGGAAGAACTCGCTCTTCATTCCACCGTCGATGATGTCCCACGGCAACCGGGCGTCGCGCGACCGGTCCCGGTAGATGTAGAAGCCGGCGTCGAGGCCGGTCTCCTGCACCGCGGCGCGCCAGTTGCCGCCGTTTCGTTCCGCCTGTTCGATGGCCGGCGCGACGCGCCGATCGCCGAGCGAGAGCAAGGCCTGGTAGTACGAGTGACGCTCGGACTTGATGGTGAAGTAGACGTTGTCCAGCCCGCTCATCAGACTGCGGACCCGGCCGATCTTCTGCTCGACCACGGCCGGATCTTCCATCGGCATCCACTGGTACGCGGTCGCGGGTTTTGGGATGAGCGGGTTGACGCTCCCGACGATCCGGCCGACGCGCCCGCGCTGCCGCGCGTGCTTCATCATGATCGCGCGCATCTGCAGCGTGAGGTCGCGGATGGCCACCAGATCCTCGTCGGTCTCGGTTGGCAGCCCGAGCATGTAGTACAGCTTCAGGTTCTCCATCCCGCTGGCGAAGATCAGCTCGGTGCGGTCCAGGATCTCGTCGTTCGTGATCGTCTTGTTGATGACGCGGCGCAGCCGATCGGAGCCGGTCTCCGGCGCGATTGTCACGGTGCGCTCCCCGCTCTCGCGCAGCAGCGTGACGATCGGCTCCGTGAGATCGTCGAGCCGCAGGGAGGCCGGACTGATCGAGTAGCCCATGCCGGCGAGCTCCGCGAGGATGCGCTCGATTTCCGGGTGGTCGCACAACGCGATCGAGACGAGCCCGATCCGATTCGAGAAGGCCTTCGCGTCGCGCGCGATCCGGAGGATGCGCTCGGCGGGGAACGCGCGGACGGGCAGGTAGTTGTAACCTGCCCAGCAGAAGCGGCACAGATTCGCGCATCCCCGAACCACTTCGACGAGAAGGCGCGACCCGAATTCCGTATCGGGCGTGAAGATCCGGGTCGCCGGTGGCTCCACGGTGTCGGTGACCGGGAGCGCCGCCTTCCGGACCGGAAGGCCGATGCCGGTTTCCGCCGGCACATGCTCCGCCACTGTGCCGTCTTCGCCGTAGCGCACCTCGTACAGCGAGGGGACATAGAAGCCGCGCTCGCGCGCCAGCCGTCGCAGGAGCTCCGGTCGAGACGCGGCGGCGCCGATCGCGCCGACCAGAGCCGGAACCAACACCTCGCCTTCGCCGGCCGCAATCACGTCCGCGAACGGCGCCAGCGGTTCGGGGTTGACGAAGGTCACCGCGCCGCCGATGACGACGAGGGGATGTCGAGGATTGCGCTCGGCGGCATGGATGGGGAGGCGCGCCAGACGCAGCAACGTGAGGATGTTCGTGTAATCCCATTCGAACGACACCGAAAACGCGAAGACGTCGAACTCGGAGACCGGTGTCTGCGACTCGAGCGTGATGAGGGGCACGCGCGACGCGAGGAGCGCCTGCAGCTCCTGCTTCGGCGGCAAAAACACCCGTTCGCACACCACATCGTCCAGATCGTTGAATAGCCGATATGTCGTCTGGAAGCCGAGATTCGACATCCCCACGTAGTACGTGCTGGGAAATGCCAGCGCGACCTTCAGGCGGTCGCCGTGGGGCTTTCGGATGTATCCGGTCTCGCGAGCCAGTGTCTCGACGGCGCGCTCGCGCTGCTGCCAGAATTTCATGGTGGTGTTCGGATGCGGTCCGCCGATCGATCGTCACGCCGCGGTTCGGTCGGCGCCGTTCCCGCGTGCCGTGGATCTTTCTACTTTACCACGCCAAGCGGCGTGTGCCAGACAGACCGCTACCTCCGCAGGAAGGCTGGAACGTCGAGCGGCGACGCGGGTTCGCTGTCGCCGGCTTGGTCTACGAGAGGTGACGCGGGAGCCAACGGCAGGGGCATGAACTCGACCGCGGGCCGTCGCGCGATCGACAGACGCGGAACCTCGGCCGTTTCGGCGACCGGCTCGATGCGCGGCTTGGCAAGCCCGGCGTAGGTCTGCATGTCGACCGGCGTCTGATGGCTGCTCGTGCGAGCAGCGGTCGTCTGCTCGAACCCTGTTGCGATGACGGTGATCTTCACCTTGCCCTTGAGGTTCGGGCTGATGACGGCGCCAAAGATGATGTTCGCCTCTTCGTGGGCGACTTCCTGAATCAGACAAGAGGCCTCATTGGCTTCGGCCAGCGTCAGGTCGGGCCCACCGGTGACGTTGATGATGACGCCTCGCGCGCCCTCCACCTTGGCATCCTCGAGCAGCGGACTCGAGATGGCGCGTCGGGCGGCGTCAACCGCGCGGTTGGGGCCTTCGCCGACCCCTGTCCCCATGAGGGCGACGCCCATCCCGGCCATGATGGCTTTCACGTCCGCGAAGTCGAGATTGATCAAGCCGGGCACGAGGATCAGATCAGAAATCCCCTGGATCGCCTGACGCAGCACGTCGTCGGCCGCGGCGAAGGCGTCGGTGAGGGGTGTGTTGCGGTCGGTCGTGCTCAGCAGACGCTCGTTCGGAATCGTGATGACGCTGTCGACACAGGCGCGCAGCTCTTCGAGGCCCTTCTGCGCCTGAATCGCCCTCTTCTTTCCCTCGAAACGGAACGGCTTGGTCACGACGGCGATCGTCAACGCGCCCAGCTCGCTCGCGAGGCTCGCGATCACGGGCGCCCCGCCGGTTCCGGTTCCACCTCCAAGGCCCGTCGTGACGAACACCAGATCGGCGCCGTCCAGAACCTCGATCAGCTTCTCCGTGTCCTCCAGCGCGGCCTGGCGCCCGACGTTCGGATCGGCGCCGGCGCCCAGCCCCTTCGTCAGCTTGGCGCCGAGCTGCAGCTTGATCGGCGCGGCGCTCGCCGAGAGCGCCTGGAGGTCGGTGTTCGCGACGACGAATTCCACGCCTTCGAGCCCTGCCCGCACCATGCGGCTGACGGCGTTGCCTCCCCCGCCACCGACGCCGAGCACCTTGATGCGCGCGCCGGCCCGAACCTCGTCGTCATGAAGCAAAATCCGGAGTCGCTCGAAGTCAGAATCGAAGCTGGCTTTGGGGCTGGTCTTCTGCTCGGCCATCATGTCTCCACGTCAGTGGGCAGTGGCTGGCATCCTGCCCAGGCAACCGCATTTAGAAGAACTCCCGGAAAATCGTCCGCAGCCAGGCAATCGCCCCGGCACCCACGAATCGCGACGGCTCGCTCACCTGATTGCGGTGCGCGTACGACACGAGACCGACCCCCGTGGAGAACACAGGACTGTTGATGTAGTCGGACAAGCTCCCCGAGCTGACCGGTGCGGCGCGCCGGATCGGCAGATCGAAAATCTGCTCGGCGATCTCCGGCAGTCCCTCGAGGATCGAGCCGCCTCCGGTCAGGACGATCCCGGAATTGAGCGCTTTTTCGTACCCCGCGCGGCGCACCTCGTCCCAGACCATGTGGAAGATCTCCTCGGCTCGCGGCTGCAGGATCTCGGACAGGATCCGCCGCGCCATCACCCGGGGCTTGCGGCCGCCGACGCTCGCGGCCTCGATCGTCTCGTCGTCGTCGACCATCGCCGAGAGCGCGCAGCCCGACTTGCGCTTGATCTTTTCCGCGTCCGGAATCGGCGTTCGCAGGCCAACGGCGATGTCGTTCGTGAAGTGGTCGCCGCCGATCGGCATGACGGCGGTGTGCCACAGGCTGCCCCGCTCGAAGATCGCGAGGTCGGTCGTGCCGCCGCCGATGTCGATGAGGGCCACGCCAAGCTCTTTCTCGTCGGGCGTCAGCACCGCCTCGCTCGACGCGAGCTGCTCCAGGATCGTTTCCATCACGTGGACACCCGCCCGGTTGACGCACGCGACGAGATTCTGGGTGGACGAGATGCTCCCCGTCACGATGTGGACGTTGACCTCGAGCCGCGTGCCGGTCATGCCGACCGGCTCGAAGATGCCGTCCTGCTCGTCCACGACGAAATCCTGCGGGAGCACGTGAAGGATCTCGCGGCCGCTCGGAAGCGCGACCCCTTTTGCCGCGTCGATCGCGCGCCGGACGTCCTCGCGGGTGATCTCGCGGTTCTTTCCCGCGACCGCCACCACCCCGCGGCTGTTGAAGCCTTTGACGTGGGCCCCGCACAATCCGAGATGGACCGAGTCGATCTCGACGCCGGCCATCAGCTCGGCTTCCTCGATCGCCTTCTTGATGGAATCCACCGCCAGGTCGAGGTTCACCACGACGCCGCGCCGTACGCCCTTGGACTCGGCCGAGCCGATGCCGACGACGTCGAGGCCGCCGCCGTCCTGAACCTCGCCGACCACGACGGCCACCTTCGAGGTGCCGACGTCGAGCCCCACCAGGTATCGCTCGCTCCGTGCCAAAGACGTCTCCCCAAGAACCCGTTCGTGGTGAGCGTGTCGAACCACGAACTCGTGAATTCGCCGAACTTGGTTCGCCCTTCGACCCTTCGACGAGCTCAGGGTCGTCCCGAGCCCAGCCGAGGGACGACAGACTCAGGGCGAATGGAGCCCGCGGCTATCGCGCCGCGCCCACGACCGGCGTGATGCTCCGTCGCATTTCCGTTTTCGCGTCGGCGTTCCCGACGTACACCCGGTCGCCGAACCGGAGATCGACGTAATCGATGTGCGCCACGCTCTGTCGAAGCACGGGCGCGAGCTCGAGATACGCCTGCAGGCGCTCGAGAAACTGCTCGTTGCCAAGCCTCAGCAGCGCGGGGTCCTGATCCAGAATCACGACGGCGTCTCTCGGGTTGTGCACGTCGATCTGCGAGATCCTTCGCGCCAGGTCGGGCTTCGCCTCGAGGGCGCCGAGCAGGCGGCCGACCAGCTCGGCGCGCGCTTCCTCGACGAGGGGCCCGCCGTCTTTCGGGTCGGACGCCAGCCCGTCGATGATCGGCAAATCGAATTCCGCATACTCGGGCCCGTATTCGTCGATCACGACTCCGCGGCCGTCGATGAGATACAGCTGGCCGTTGAGCCGTCCGATGCCGATCGGCCGGCGTTCCGTGATGTCGACTTCGATCGTGCCAGGCAACACGCGCCGCATCGTCGCTCGTCCGACCCAGGGCGAGCTCAACAGACGTCGGCGCCACTCGTCGAGATTCGCGGTCAGGATGTTCTGCCCCGGAAGCCCGTTCAGCACCGCCAGCACCTCGCCCTGAGAGATCCGCTGGGTGCCGGTAATCCGCAAGGTCCGGATCGAGAGCGCCCGGCTCTGGCGCACGAGAACCTGCACGCGCCAGGCTGCGTATCCAATCACCGCGAGAATCAGCACGATGCGGACCGACCTGACGACGGTCGCGGACCAGCGGCGCCGGCGGACGGGCCTCGCTCGAGCGCGTTTGAATCGACTGTCAGCCGGGGCCGTGACCGCCATCAGATGCCGCTCCGCTTCCGTAACCGCTCGAGGATCAAATCCCCGACCGCGCCGATCGATCCCGCGCCCAACGTGAGGACGAGGTCGCCGTCGCGGGCGATCTCGGCGACGCGCGGCGCCACGTCGGCGAGCTGCCGCGCCAGATGCAGCGTCCCCTTGAGCTGCGGTCGGATCGTCGCTGCAAGCCGGTCAACCGAGACGTCCGCGAGCGGATCCTCGCCCGCGCTGTAGATGTCGGTCAGGACGACCGCATCGGCATCGTGAAGCGCCGGGCCGAACGCGTCCATCAGCTGCCGCGTGCGTGAGTAGCGATGGGGCTGGAACGCGACGATCAGGCGGCCCTTTCCTCGCTCCTTCAGCACGGCGCACGCCGACCCGAGGACCGCTCGAATCTCGGTCGGATGGTGACCATAGTCGTCGACCACGAGGACGCCGCCGGCCGATCCCTTCACCTGAAACCGGCGATCCGCCCCGTGGAAGCCCGCGAGCGCTTCGGCGATCGTCTCGAACGGGATCCCCAGCTCTCGTCCGACGGTGGTCGCGGCCATCGCGTTCTGCAGGTTGTGGCGACCGGGGATCGCCAAATGCAGCCTGCCAAGCGCCGCGCCTCCGTGCCGCACCTCGCACGAAGCCGAAAAGCCGCTCGCCTTCGCGTCTCCGCCGACGAAATCAGCCGCGGTGTCGTCGAGGCCGTAGGTCACGACCCTCCGGGGAATCCGGGCAAGCACGGCTTCGAGCTTCGAATCGTCCGCGCAGGCGACGACCGTCCCGTCGAACGGTGTTCCGGACGCGAAGTCCACGAACGCGCTCTCGAGATCGGCGAAATCGCGATAGCGGTCGAGGTGCTCGACATCGATGTTGGTCAGAACGGCGATCGTCGGATGAAGCAACAAGAACGACCGATCGCTTTCGTCCGTTTCGGCCACGAAGTAGGGTCCCTCCCCGACGCGGACGCTGCTGCCGAGATCGTCGACGCGCGCGCCGATGACGGCGGTCGGGTCCAGGCCGGCACGGGTCAGGACAAGCGCAATCATCGACGCCGTGGTCGTCTTGCCGTGCGCGCCGGCCACGGCGATCCCGTATTGAAACCGCATCAGCTCGGCCAGGATCTCCCCGCGCGGAACGATCGGAAGCCGCCGGCGCGTCGCTTCCGCACGCTCCGGGTTCTCCAGCCGAATCGCCGAGGAATACACGACGGCCTCGGCCGTGCCGAGGTGTTCGGCGGAGTGCCCCTGAAACACCCGCGCGCCCAGACCAGCGAGCCGCGCCGTGACCTCTGACGCGGCCACGTCCGAGCCGGACACCTCGTACCCTCGGCGGAGCAGCAACTCGGCCAACCCGCTCATCCCGCTGCCCCCAATCCCCACGAAGTGCACCGCTCGCACGCGACCCAGAAGATTCGGCGGTGCCATGACAGCTCTGCCATCCCGATAAACAAGCTAGAAGCGCCGGCCCGCCAGCGCCAGCAGTCGATCGACAATGAGCCGTGCCGCGTCCGGCCGCGCAAACGCCCGCACGGCGACCGACATCCGGCGGCGCCTTTCGGGATCGTCCGCGAGCGCAACGATCTCGTGCGCGAGCCTTGTCCCCGACAGATCCTTCTGCTCAACCACCACGGCGGCTCCGGCAGCGGCGAGCACTTCGGCGTTCCGGCGCTGATGGTCGTCGGTGGCGGCCGGGAACGGAATCAGCACGGCCGGCTTTCCCGATGCGGCCACCTCCGCCAGGGTTGTGGCGCCCGCGCGGCAGACGAGCAGATCGGCCTCTCTCATCTCGCGGTCCATCGCGTAAAGAAAACTCTCGACCCGGCCCCGAAGGCCGGCTTCGCTGAAGGCGCGCCGCACCAGCTCCAGATCGCGCGCGCCTGACTGGATCGTGATGGACACGTCACGGGTTGTCGCTGCCAGCTTCGGCGCCGCCTCCACCATGGCCAGATTGATCGCGTGTGCGCCCTGAGAGCCGCCAAAGACGAGCACCTTTATGGGTCCCTGGTCCCCCGTTCCGCCGGATTCGTCATCACGCGCAAGAAAATCGGATCGAACCGGATTCCCGCTCACGAACCCTTTGTCCCCGAAATACCGCACGCTCGTTTCGTAGGTCAGCGCCGCCGCGTCGACGACCCTTGCGAGCAGCCGGTTGGTGAGTCCAGGCAGCGCGTTTTGCTCGAGGAGCAGCGTCGGGACGCCGCGCATCGCGGCGACGAGCACCATCGGCCCCGAGCTGTATCCACCAAGCCCGACGACGACGTGCGGCCGACGGCGTCCGATGACGCGCCACGCGTCCAACGCGCTGAGCGGCAGAAGCGCCAGCCCTCTCGCGAGGTGCGCGGGCGACTTGCCCTTCAGCCCGGCGCTCCGAATGAGATCCAGCGCGAAGCGCTCGCGCGGAATCACATCCGCCTCCAGCCCACGTGCGGTCCCGACAAACGCCACCTGCGCGTCCGGTGCCTGTCGCCGCAGCTCGCGAGCCACGGCGATACCGGGGAACAGATGGCCGCCGGTCCCGCCCCCGGCGATGAGCACACGCAGCGGTTCGGGGCTCGTCATGACGTGACGCTGACCACTCCGATCGATTCGCCATCACGTCGCCGCCGACGCCTGCTGCGAAACATTGAGCAGCACGCCGACGCCGACGAGGTTGATCACGAGCGATGAGCCTCCCGCGCTGACGAGCGGCAGCGGAATACCCTTGGTCGGCAGGAGGCCGAGGACGACGCTCATGTTCAACAGCGCCTGGGCGACGATCATGGTGGTCAAGCCGACCGCGAGCAGCGCGCCGAACGCGTCCGGAGCCGTGACGGCGGTTCTGAACCCGCGCCAGGCAATCACGCAGAAGCACAGCAGCACACCAGTGGCGCCCAGAAGACCCAGCTCTTCAGCGATGACGGAGTAGATGAAATCCGTGTGCGGCTCCGGAAGATAGAACAGCTTCTGCACGCTCGACATCAGCCCGCGGCCCCACAAGCCCCCGCTGCCGATCGCAATCCATGACTGGATGATCTGAAAGCCCTGGTGAAGCGGGTCCGACCAGGGATCGAGAAACGCCTGCAGACGCTCCCGCCTGTAGGGCGTGCGCAGCAGCAGGATCGCAATGACGGGGCCGGCCGTCAGCGTCAGCGTCACGAGGTAGGCGTACGAAAGTCCGGCGGCGAAAATCATGACCGCGGCGATCAACATGATGGCCATCGCGGTGCCGAAGTCCGGCTCGACGTACACCAACGCGACCATCACGCCCAGCACCAGTGCGATCGGCGGCATCGAGTACCCGAGATCGTTGATGCGGTGCGCGCGACGTTCGAGCACCGCCGCGATGAAAACGACCGCGGCGAGCTTGGCCATCTCGGACGGCTGGATTCCGATGCCCCCCAGGCTGAACCAGCGGCTCGCACCCTTGGTCGGCGGGCTGAAGAGCACGGCCACCAGCGCCAGGACCACGACCGCCGCCAGTGACCAGAAAAACACGGGCTGGCGATAGGTCCGATAGTCGACCTTCATCACGATCGCCATCAGGGCCACGCCGAGCGCCATCCACAAGAGCTGCTTCGTCAAAAAGAGATACGCAGGCTGTCGAAAGCGCTCGAGCGCGATCTGGGCGGAGGCGCTATAGACCATCACGACGCTCAGGCAGAGCAGGAGCAGGGTGGCGAGAAAGAGAACCTTGTCGGACTTGAGCTTTCGCGCCATACTCTCCGGTCCAGCGGGGCGGCGAGGGTCGGGTAGGGCCTTTACCCCAGTCGCGCCCGCGGTGCCTTGCTAAACTCTGCGGTTCGTCGACCCGAAACTACGGCTGCACCGAGTTTTGCAGCGGTGAGCAGTCAGCAGTCATCAGTCAGCCCGGGGGTGGGACACCAGCCTCGCAGACCGGGGCAGCCTGCGTTCCCAGCGGCCAAGCTCCCACCCGCACAGGCCGACTGACGACTGCTCACTGCTCACTCCGCAATCCAACGATTGCCGATTACGGACTGCGGATTGCGGATTGATTGTTGATTGCTGATTGGAGGGAATTGCGGATGTATTGACGATTGAATCGCCAATAAATCCTGGCAATCAGCAATTCCGAAATTCGCAATCAATCCGCAATCCGCAATCCGCAATTCTCAATAGCTAAGTCTCAACCTCCCGCCTGAGCGCCACGACTTCCTGCTTGAAGGCCCGGCCGCGCTCCGCGTAATCCGTGAACATGTCGAAGCTCGCGCACGCCGGCGCGAGAATCACGGTGTCGCCGCGCTCGGCGGCGCGAAACGCCTGACGGACGGCCTCGCCCATCGTCTCCGCCTCCACCAGCGTGGTCACCGTTCCGAGGGCTGCGCGAATCTGCGGCCGCGATTCGCCGATCGCCACGATGGCCCGCGCCTTGTCTCGGAGCGGCGCGGTGAGATCCTCCCAGCGTCCACCTTTGAAGCGACCACCCAGAATCACCACCAGGGGTCCGTCGAGGTTCTCGATCGCCTGCCGGGCCGCGGTGATGGCCGTCGCCTTCGAGTCGTTGACGAATCGCACGCCGGCGATCTCGCCGGCCGCCTCCATCGCGTGCTCGAGGCCGCTGAACGTTTCGACCGCCTCCGTCATGGCGCGCGGCGTCACGCCGACGATTCGGGCGACCGCGGCGGCAGCCATGACATCCGCGACCAGGTGGCGGCCAGTCAGCCGAATTGACGACAGCGGCACGAGCGACTCCGCGCCAGAAGGCGTCTGGTGCACGATGGCGCGCTCGGTCAGCACGACCCCGTCGGCGTGGCGGCCGCTCATCGCGAAGGCGAAGCGCCTGGCGCGCGCCGCCCGAGCGATCTCCAACGTCCGTGGATCGTCGGCGTTGATGACGGCCCAGTCCTCCGCGTGCTGGTTCATGAACAGTCTCGCCTTCGCAGCCGCGTACTCCTCGAGGCTGGCGTGTCGATCGAGGTGATCGGGCGAGAAGTTGAGCAGCACGGCGATCCACGGATGAAACCGATCGATGGTCTCCAGCTGAAAGCTGCTGACCTCGACCACGTGCAGCGTTTCGGGCGTCGAGGCCTCGACCTGCGAGCTGAGCGGCACGCCGACGTTGCCGCCGACGATCGCCCTCACGCCGCCCGCGCTCAGCATCCGGCCGGTCAGCGTCGTGGTGGTCGATTTGCCTTTCGTTCCCGTAATCGCCACGACACGTCCGCGCAGCCAGCGGTACGCGAGCTCGATCTCGCCGATAATCGGCACGCCCCGCCGCCGGGCGGGCTGGAGGACCGGGTGCGAACGGGGAACACCCGGGCTGAGCACCACCAGATCGGCCTGCGCCAGTGTCTCGGGCACGTGGCCTCCGAGCTCCACCCGCACGCCTCGTCGCACGAGCGATTCGGCCAGGACGCGCGGATCGCGATCGTCTCGCGGCGACAACCGGTCCTCGGCTTCGCTGAGCGTCACGTGGGCACCGCGATCGGCGAGCAGCTCGGCGGCCGCAATCCCGCTGCGCGCGGCGCCCATCACCACGACGGTCTTTCGCGAAACCGAAAACATCCGCTCGCCCATCTCGTTTACCTGAGCTTCAGCGTCGTCAGGCTGAAGAGCGCGAAGACGATCGCCGCGATGACGAACCGCGTGATGATCTTGGGCTCGCTCCACCCGGCGAGCTCGAAGTGGTGATGCAGCGGCGCCATCTTGAAGACCCGGCGACCCGTCAGCTTGAATGACGCGACCTGGAGGATGACCGAGAGCCCCTCGAGCACGAACACGCCGCCGACGATGATGAGGAGCAGCTCCTGCTTGATGAGGATTGCGGCCGTGCCGAGCGCGGCGCCGAGCGCGAGCGATCCCACATCGCCCATGAAGATCTCGGCAGGGTATGAGTTGTACCAGAGAAAGCCGAGGCTCGCCCCGACGAGCGAGCCGCAGAAGATCGTGAGCTCGCCGGCCTGTGGAAAGTGAACGAGCAGCAGGTAGCTGGCCAACAGCCGATGGCCGACGACGTAGGTCAGCGCTGTATACGCGGCGGCCGCGATGGCAAAGGTGCTGATCGCGAGCCCGTCGAGCCCATCGGTCAGGTTGACGGTGTTCGAGGAGGCGACGAGCACGACGACCGCGAACGGCACGTATCCCCACCCGAGGTCCGGGATCAAGCGTTTGAAAAACGGGAACACGAGCCGCGTGTTGTACTCGTTCTGCCCGGCCAGCACCATCAGGACGACCCCGACCGCCAACGCGACGCCGACCTGCGCCATCAGCTTGTAGCGGGGCCAGAGCCCGTGGTGGGAGTAGCGCACGATTTTCAGGTAGTCGTCCGCGAACCCGATCGCGCCGAACGCGAGCGTCGACACGACGGCGATCCAGACGTACGCGTTCGTCAGGTCGGCCCACGAGAGCGTGGGGACAATGGCCGCCGTCAGGATCAAGAGTCCGCCCATCGTCGGGGTTCCGGCCTTCGGCCGGTGCGTCGCCGGCCCTTCGTGGCGAATCACCTGGCCGATCTGAAACTCACGCAGCTTCCGGATCATCCAGGGCCCGAGCATCAGGCTGACGACGAGAGCCGTCAGGCTCGCGGCCGCGGTTCGGAACGTGATGTAGCCCGTGACGTTCAGAACCGAGATCCGGGTGTGGAAGGGGTAGAGCAGGTGGTAGAGCATCTACCCCCGCTCTGCCCTCAGCCGATCCACCACCCGATCGGTTCGGATGCCTCGTGATCCTTTGACGAGCACCAGGTCTCCGGGCTCGACAAGGGTCGCCACTACATCGGCCGCCTGGTCGCTCGTCTCGCAGTGCACGAGCGCGCGCTCGGCGAGACCCGCCGCGACGGCCGCCCGTCCGAGTCGCCGCGCCGGCTCGCCCCCGATCGTGACGAGGCGATCGAGCTTCGCCGAGAACCGACCCGTTCGCTCGTGCAGCTCGATCGCACGGTCGCCCAGCTCGAGCATCTCGCCGAGCACGGCGATCCGCCGCCTTCCTTCGGGGGTCGCGAAGACCACGTCGAGCATCCCTTCGACCGCGCGCGGATTCGAGTTGTACGAATCGTCGACGACGATCACGCCATCGCGCAGACGATGGACTTCGCCGCGCCGCGGTGCCGGCCTGAGCGCGGCCGCGCGGTCCACGATCGCGTCCAGCGGAACCTCGAACAGCAGCGCCGCCGCCGTCGCGGCCAGGACATTCGCGAGGTTGCTCCGACCTATGAGCGGCACGACGAGACGCGCCACCCCGTTCGGCGTGTGCAGCTCTGCCGACATGCCCGCGAGGCCGCGGTCGCGTACAGTGAGCGCCCGCACGTCCGCGGCCGGGTCGAAGCCGAAGGTCGTGACGCGACCCGCGAAGCGGTTGGCACGCCCCATCACCAGCGGATCGTCGGCGTTCGCGACCAGCCGCGTCGCGGGCGACGCGCCCTCGAGGATCTCGGCTTTCGCGTCGGCAATCGCCTCGAACGACTCGAAGAAGCCGACATGAACCTCCGCGACATTCGTCCAGAGTCGAACCTCCGGCTCCGCGATCCCGACGAGCGTGCGGATTTCTCCAGGATGGCTCATGCCGAGCTCGACGACCGCCACCTCCGGCCGGAACCGCAGCTCCAGGAGGGACAGCGGAAGGCCGATGTGGTTGTTGAGATTGCCCCTGTTTCGAAACACCCGGAACCGCGCGCTCAGGAATTCAGCCGTGATCTCCTTCGTGGTGGTCTTGCCCGCGCTGCCGGTAATGGCCACCACCTGCGCACCGGACTGACGCCGGACGTGTCGCCCCAGGCGCTGCAGCGCGCGCGTGGTGTCCGCGACCCGGATAACGAGAGGCGCCCGCCACCCCGGCCCTGCCGACGGAGCAGCGGACGCCTCATGGACCACGACACCGCAGGCGCCTGCCCGCACTGCCGTGGATACGTAGTCGTGACCATCCAGGCGCTCGCCCTTGAGGGCGATGAACAAATCGCCCGGCGTGAGCGTCCGCGTATCGATGGAGAACCCGCCGACCGGTTCGGCGACACGCGCGCCGTTGGTCAGCAGATCGCCCTCCATCGCGGCAGCAATCTCGCCCGCGGCGAGCTGGCCCACGTCAGCCACGATCACGACACCCTCGAATTCGCGCCGCGCCGGTCGAGCGCGTCGCGGGCAACCGCGACGTCGTCGAACGGCAGCACGCGGTCGCCGATCTCCTGGTAGCGCTCGTGCCCTTTCCCTGCGATCAGCACGACATCGCCCGGTTCCGCGAGGCTGATCGCACGCTCGATGGCTTCGCGTCGATCCAGCACCATGAGCGGCTCGACCGTCCGCGGCGGCGTCCCGCGCGACGCGACGCGGTCCACGCCCGGCGCGCGATCGACCGGACGCGTGATGCCGCGCATCACCTCGTCGACGATGGCGCGCGGGTCTTCGCCCCGCGGATTGTCGGACGTCACAACCACGACGTCGCTCAACCTCGCCGCCACCGCGCCCATCAGCGGTCGCTTGGTGCGATCGCGATTGCCCCCGCAGCCAAACACCGTGATGAGCCGCCGCGGCGCGAGCGGGCGCGCCGTCTCGAGCAGATTCCGCAGCGCGTCGTCCGTGTGGGCGTAGTCGACCACCACCGTCACGTCATCCGAGTGACGCGACACGATCTGGAAGCGCCCCGGCACGCCGTCGACGCCGGCCACGCCCCGCTCGATCGCGTCGAACGGAAGCCCGAGTCCCACCCCGGTCGCGACCGACGCCAGGATGTTGTAGACATTCGGCCGGCCGACCAGACGCGACCGGATCCGCAAGGCGCCGCGCGGCGTCCTGACCTCGAAGGCCAGGCCTTCCAGCGAGAAGCTCAGCGGACCGGGCCGCACGTCCGCCGGCTTGTCGATCGCATAGGTCACGGGACGCCGAAGGTTCGCGCAGCAGCTCCTGGACTTCCGGCGCTTCCGGTGTGGTCCTGGCAGCTTCACGTTCCTCATCGCCGATCCGGTATTGCACGGTGCCCAACAGCCCGCTCGGGATGCCAGCCGCTTCGAATATCGCGCTCGTCAGATACCCTGTAGTCGTCTTTCCGTTCGTGCCCGTGATCCCGACCACCGTCAGCCGCTTGCTCGGCTCGCCGAACAACCGCGCCGCCAGTCGCGCGACCGCCAGTCGGCTGTCAGTCACCTCGATCCACGGCAGCCCGACGTCCGGCGGTCGACCGGATTCCGCGACGACGGCGATCGCACCCTTCGACGCAGCCTGGCGGGCGAATTGCGTCCCATCGGCGTGCTGACCTCTGAGGGCCACGAACACGCTGCCCGGACCGGCGCGTCTCGAGTCGTACGTCACGGCCTTGACCGCACGCGCCGCCGTCGCGGCATCAAGCGCGCGGATCGGCGGGTCAACCGTCAAGGCCGGCGGGTCGGCCAGCGAGGAGAGCAGCTCCTGAAGCGTCACGGCTGTTGACTCGGTGAGGGAGCCGGCGCAATCGGGAGCCGCTCAAGCCGCAGCTGACACGATCCGACCCGATCGAGCGGAACGCCCGCCGGTGGGTCCTGCTCGACGACAAATCCACTGCCGTGGAGCTCGGCCGAGACGCCGACGCGCGCGAGCGTGCGCACTGCGTCCCGACCGCTCAGCCCCCGTACGTCCGGGACGACATCGCGGCGTCCCGACATCACCTCCACGGCCGGCGTCCGGGCCGCCACCACCGCTTCCTGCTCCACGCCGCGATCGGCATGCGCCACGAGCACGGGCGGCGGGTTGACCGTCCGCGCGACCCCGAGACGACGGAGCACCAGATCCGCGAGGCGCTTGAACACCGGCGCCGACACCGCGCCCCCGAAGTAGCCCGCAGCACCGTGAGGCGCGTCGATCATCACCACAATCGCGACGACCGGCTTCCGCGACGGCACGAAGCCCACGAACGAGGCGTAGTGGTCGGAGGACGAGTAGCGCCCCCCGATCAACTTCTGCGCCGTGCCGGTCTTCCCCGCGACGGTGTACCCCGGAATCTGCGCGGCTCGGCCTGTCCCGCGCTCGACGACCCCCTCCATGATGGTCGTCAGGCGCTCGGCCGTGGCGGCTCCGACGGTCCGGCGAATCACGCGCGCTGGGATGACGGTTCGGTGGCCGTTCCTGACCAGGGCGCGGACGACGTGGGGCTCGACCAGCTCGCCGCCGTTCGCGATCGAGCTGGCCGCCGCGACCATCTGGAGCGGCGTCACCCCTATCTGATAGCCCATGGACACCGACGCGAGCGCGCTGTCATCCAGCCGCGTGGGATCCCAGACGATGCCGGGGTTCTCGCCCGGAAAATCGCGGCTGATTCGGCTTCCAAAGCCGAACCGGCGAACGTAGCGGCCGAGCCGCTCCGCGCCCAGCTTCAATCCGACCTTGATCGCGCCCACGTTGCTGGAATGGACGATGACGTCCGTGAAAGAGAGGAGGCCGTAGCTATGCGCGTCGTCGATTTGACGCGAGCCGAAGCGGATCATTCCCTGGCTGACGTCGATGAGATCCTCGGGAGCCATCACGCCTTCTTCCATCGCCGCCGACGCGGTGACGATCTTGAAGGTCGAGCCCGGCTCGTACAAGTCCTGCACGGCGCGATTGCGGCGCTCCGGATCTCCGGCGGCGTTGAATGCGTTGGGGTTGAAGGTCGGCGCGTTCGCGAGGGCCAGAATCTCGCCGGAGAACGGATCCATGATGACGAGGCTGCCGCCGGCCGCGCGGTTCGACGTGACGGCGGCCGCGAGCTCCCGTTCCGCCACGTGTTGCAGGTAGGTGTCGATCGTGAGCTCGAGCGCCGCGCCCGCTGTCGCGGGGCGCCCCAACCGGCTGAAGGCGTGCTGGTGCGCGTCGGTCTGGATCAGGATCGCGCCCTCCCGTCCCCGCACCTGCAGGTCATAGGCCGCTTCGATGCCGGCCAGGCCGGCGTTCTCGACGCCGACGTAGCCCAGCAGGTGCGCCCCGAGCTCCTTGTTCGGGTAGAAGCGCCTGTCCTCTTTGGCAAGACCGATTCCCGGCAGATTCAGCCGCTCGATCCCGCGCGCTTCGTCGCGCGAGACCCGACGACGCAGGAAGACGAACGCCTTCGGGCGACTCAGCCGTTCGAGGAAGAGCTTACGCTCGGAGGCGTCGCAGGCCTCGAGGACGGCGCAGAGCGACACGGCTGTCCGCTCCCGGTCCTTGATCTCAGTGGGGACCGCGTAAATCGAATCCGCGTCGACGCTGTACGCGAGCACGCGGCCCTCGCGGTCCAGAATCTCGCCGCGCTTCGCCGGTACGGTGAAGGTCCGCCCCTGCTGGCGCTCGGCGCGTGCCCGCAGATCCGCGTGCCGATAGATCTGCAGGTAGACGAGCTTCGCCTCCACGGCGCCGGCCCAGATGGCGAGCGCCACCGCCGCGAGGCCGACCCGCATCCGAATCGTCCCGCGCCAATTGAAGGGCTGTGCGTCAGACATCACGCTCACCGCGAGGCAATGACCGACTTCGGAGGCGGCTCCGCCGGGGCGACGCGCTCGACCACGATGGCGTCGTTCGGGCCCGGCGCGACCAGGTGCAGCCGTTCGACCGCGAGCGTCTCGATGCGCCCGGGGGCGCGCAGCGTGTCGATCTCGAGACGCAGATGGCGGTTGATCTCTTCCTCGGCCCCCCGCTCCTGCTGCATCTGTTCGAGACGGTAGCCGTGCTGCAGGAGCTCAAAATGCTGCCAGGCTGTGACGAGCACGAGCGCCACGAGCAGCATGCCGATGGCGACCGATCGCCAGAGCTCTCGTTGCCTCGCTTCGTCGAGCTCGCGGACGACCTCGGCGTTGCGAACGCTCTTCTTCAGCGAGTACTCGATCGCATCCATTGACTGCCCTAACCCACCCGCTCGGCGGCGCGCAGCTTCGCGCTGCGGGCTCTCGGGTTCGCAGCGAGTTCTGCGCCCTGCGGCCGCAACGGCTTCCGCGTCAACACTCGCAGGGCCACCCGCTCGCTCCGCTCCAAGGCGCGGAGCGTCTGCTTGACGATTCGGTCCTCGAGTGAATGAAAACTGACGAGGACCATTCGACCGCCGGCCTTCAGCCGCTCCGCAACCTCGCGCAGGAATCGATCGAGGTGATCGAGCTCGCGGTTGACCCAGATGCGCAGCGCCTGAAATGTCCGCGTGGCGGGATCGATCCGGCTGCGACCCCGCGGGACCGCCCGGCGGACGATTGCGGCCAGCTCGGCTGTCGTGCCGAGCGGCTTCCGCGCCCGGGCTTCCACGATCCGGCGGGCAACGCGGCGCGAGTGTCGCTCCTCTCCGTACTCGTAGATCACGTCGGCGAGCTCCCGCTCGGACAGATTGTTGACCGCATCGGCGGCGGTCGTCGTTGCCGTCCGATCCATCCTCATGTCGAGCGGCTCGTCATGCTGAAAGCTGAAGCCGCGCCCGGAGGCGAGCTGCAGCGAGGAGACGCCGAGATCCGCCAGCGCACCGTCGATCTCGCGGACGCCGCGCGCCTCGAGCACGGCCGCCAGCTCGCGGAAGTCGGCCCGGACGAGCTCGATCCGATCTGCCCACGGCGCCAGCTCGCGGCGCGCGATCGCGAGCGCCTCCCCGTCGCGATCGAGCCCGAGCAGGCGATCGGCGCCGGCCTGGAGAAGGGCGCGCATATGCCCCCCGAGTCCCGCGGTACAGTCGACGAAGAACCCGCCGCGCTCCGGCCGAAGCAGCGTCAGGACTTCCGCCGTCATGACGGGGACATGTACGGGCATTATTAGATCCCGAAATCCGCCAGCGCGCGCGCGTCGTCGTCGGTGAATCGCTCACGCTGCAGCTTGCTGAGGAACCGCTCGTGGTTCCACACTTCGAGATAGTTGTAGTTGCCCAGGACGTCGACTTCGCCGACCATATGAGCGGACTCTCGCACGCGCGGGTGAATCACGACCCGGCCCTGGGCGTCGAGCTTGGCGACCAGGCCATAGAAATTGACGCGATCGAGAAACTTCACGCGCGCCGGATGGGTCGTCGAGACCTGCGCCAGTTTTTTCTCGAGCGCCGTCCAGACGGCGAGGGGATAGATGCGAACGTTGTCGCCGTACAGACTGGTGACGAAAAGATCCCGGCCGAATTCCTGCTCGATCACCCGTCGGAATTCGTTCGGGACCTTGAGCCGGCCGTTGCTATCGACTTTGGCCGGAGAATTCCCCCTTAAAACTCCATTTTTATCCAATTTGTTCCAACAAAATCCATCGGGATAGTAAGAAAGGAAGAGTTCGTTGTCAATCGCAAAATCAAGATTTTCAAAGAGTTAAGGTTTGTCCGACCCATCCATTGTTTCGTCAGACTTTCGCCCAACGGCCCGGCTCGTGTGCAGGCGCGTGCTAGCATGTGCAGTTCGGCGGGCGATTTGGGCTACTGTGATGATCACCGAGCGGAACGTTGCCGCGAGTCAGCGCGGCGCGCGTGAGCGATCCGCCTCCGCTCTTCGAGCTTCCGCCTTCGCTGAAGCTGCGGCGGACCGCCGAAGCCTTGGCGGAGGCTGGTCGGCGGGCAAGGCCGCTTGTCCGCCGGAGCCTTGGCAAAGGCGGATGGCAGGCGGCGGGGGTGGGGCTCCACCGCACATCAAGTACTAGATGCTCCGCGCTGCCTTGATTGGGTACCCTTCCGCAGGCAAAACCACCCTTTTTCAACTCATGACCAGCGTGCAGGAGGCCCACCGCGCGCACGGCCGGCAGGACGTGCAGGTGGGCGTGGCCCGTGTGCCGGACGAACGGTTGGATACGCTGACGGCCTTGTTCAATCCACGGAAGCGGGTTCCGGCGACGGTGGAGTTCGCGGATCTCGCCGCCGGGGGACAATCCGATGCACGCGCGCTGGTCGACCTCGTCGCGTTCCGCCATGCGGACGCGCTGCTCCACGTGATCCGCGCGTTCGACGAGGTCCAGAGCCCGCACCCGGTCGGGTCGTCGAATCCGATGCGGGACGCGACACGGATGGAGGAGGAGCTGATTTTGGCCGACCTGGCCGTCGTCGAGAAGCGGCTCGAGCGCCTCGAGAAGGACCTCAAGAAGGGCCGAACGTCCGAGCTGGAGCAGGAACGCGACGTGCTGAGTCGGTGCCGGGAGACGCTCGAGAATGGCGTGCCGCTTCGAGGTCTGCCGCTCGCTGGCGACGACCTGAAGCGGCTGCGCGGCTTTCAGTTTCTGACCGCGAAGCCGCTGCTCTTGGTCCTGAACGTCGACGAATCGACGCTGACCGGCGGCGGCGGCGACGCGAGCCTGGAATCGGTCGTCCGGCGCGAGCGCCTCGGCGAGTTCACGACGCGAAGCTTCACCCGGACGGTGCCGGTGTGCGCGAAGATCGAGCTCGAGATCGCCCAGCTCGATCCGGCCGATACCGCAGCGTTTCAGTCGGATCTGGGCCTGAGTGAATCGGGCCTCGATCGCGTGATTCGCGCCAGTTACGAGCTGCTCGGGTACGTGTCGTTTTTCACGGTCGGCGAGGACGAATGCCGCGCCTGGTCGATTCCGCGCAGCACGCCGGCGCAGATAGCGGCCGCCGAGATCCATTCGGACATCGCCCACGGGTTCATCCGGGCGGAAGTTGTACGATACGAGGACCTGATCGCGCGTGGATCACTCGCCGCGTGCCGCGACCATGCTGAGCTGCGGCTCGAGGGCAAGGATTATCTCGTCCAGGACGGGGATGTGATCAATTTCCGTTTCGCGACCTGATGCCGGTCCAGACCATCATCGTCTGTGAGGCACAGGTGCCGCTCGTGTCGGGCGGTGCCGAGAGCCACGTCCGCGAGCTGGTCCGCCAGCTCAGGGAGCGGGGCTATCTCGTCGACCGCGTATCCATCCCGTTCAAGTGGTATCCGAAAGAGGAAATCCTGACCCACGCCGCCGCCTGGCGGCTGATCGATCTGAGCGAAAGCAACGGCCGCCCGATCGATCTCGTCATCGCGACGAAGTTCCCTTCGTACTTCGTGCGACATCCCAACAAAGTGACCTGGCTCATTCACCAGTACCGGGCGGCCTACGAGCTCTGTGGCACTCCCTACAGCGATTTCGAGCATACCGAGCTCGACGTCGGCCTGCGGGACACGCTGATCCGGCTCGATACGCAGATGCTGAGCGAGTGCACGCGCGTGTTCACGAACGCGCGGAACACCGCGAACCGGCTGTCGAAGTTCAACGGTCTTCGCGGCGAGCCGCTGTATCATCCCTCGAGGCTCTCGAACCGCCTGCGTCCCGGGCCGTACGGGGACTATGTCCTCGTGGTCGGCCGGCTCGAGTCGGTCAAGCGTCCGGAGCTGGCCGTTCGAGCGATGCGGTACGTGAGCGGGCCGATCCGGATGCTGCTCTCCGGCGACGGCACGCAGCGGGCGAACGTGGAGGCGGTGGCGGCGTCCGAGGGCCTGAACGATCGGGTGTCGTTCGTGGGCACGCTCGATGATCAGGGACTGGTGGATCTCTATGCGGGGGCGCTCGCGGTGGTCTACGTTCCCTACGACGAGGATTACGGGTACGTGACGCTCGAAGCCTTCCTGTCCCGCAAGCCCGTCATCACGGCGATCGACTCCGGCGGTCCGCTGGAATTCGTCGAGCACGGCGTCAACGGCGTCGTATGCGATCCGGATCCGAAGGCGATCGGCGCCGCCATCATGGAGCTGGCCGCGAGCCGGTCGAGGGCCGCCGCGCTCGGCGACGCCGGCTACGAACGCGCGTCGGTCGTGACCTGGGACGGCGTCATCGAAAAGCTTCTGGGACTGCCGGCGTGAAGAAGCTCATCATCCAGATCCCGTGCCTGAACGAGGCCAGGACCCTGCCGGCAACGCTCCGCGATCTGCCCCGTACGATTCCCGGCATCGATGTCGTCGAGATTCTCGTGATCGACGACGGGTCGCGCGACGCGACGGTGGACGTGGCGCGCGCCTGCGGTGCCGACCACATTGTCAAATTCCGGCGCCGCAAGGGTCTCGCGGCGGCCTTCACGGCCGGCATCGACACCGCCCTCAAGCTCGGCGCCGATTTCATCGTCAACACCGACGGGGACAACCAGTACGCGGGCCAGGACATCCCGAAGCTCCTCGAACCGCTCCTCGCCGGGGACGCCGACATCGTGATCGGCGACCGCAATATCAACGCGCTCGAGTACATGTCGCGGACGCGCAAGCGCCTCCAGCAGCTCGGAAGCTGGGTCGTTCGGCAGGTCTCCAGCACCCAGGTCCCCGACACGACGAGCGGGTTTCGCGCCTACACGCGCGAGGCGGCGCTCCGGATGACGATCGTCTCGGAGTTTTCCTACACCCTCGAGTCGATTATTCAGGCCGGCAAGAAGCGGATCGCCATCACGCACGTGCCGGTCAGCACCAACCCGCGCACGAGGGAATCCCGTCTGTACAGCGGCCTGTGGGACTACCTCAAGGCGTCGGCCGCCACCATTGTCAGAATCTATGCGATGTACGAGCCGCTGAAAGTCTTTACGACGATCGGCCTGCTGGTCTTCGCAGTCGGCGTCGCGGTGTCAATCCGGTTTCTGTACTATTTCTTCACGGGCACGGGTGTGGTCGGTCATGTGCCGTCGTTGATCCTGTCGGCGGTCCTGATGATCGTCGGCTTCCAGGTCGCGCTGATCGGTCTGGTCGCCGACGTCATCTCCGGCAACCGCAAGTTGATCGAGGACCTGCTCTATCGTGTGCGGCGAATGGAGCGCACAATCGAGCAGCCGTCCGAGATGCTCACAGGCAGCGGGAAAGGGCGCGAGTGAGTCCGATCGATGGCTGAGGCCGCCCAGACCTCCATCGTGATCCCGGCCTACAACGAGGGACCCGTCATCGGCCGCGTGGTGGCGACACTGGTGGCCTCCGCACGCTGGCACCAGATTCTCGTCGTCGACGATGGATCGACCGACGACACGGGGGCCGCGGCCGAGCGGCACGGCGCGACCGTCGTTCGCCATCCGTACAACAAGGGGAATGGCGCCGCGATCAAGTCCGGCATCCGTCGCGCCAGCGGCGAGTACACGCTCATCATCGACGCCGATGGTCAGCACCGGCCTGACGATGCGATCCGGCTCGTCGGCCGGCTCGGAGATTTCGACCTGGTCGTGGGGGCACGCAACGGCCGAACCCACGCGTCGCCCGTCAGGCGGTTGGGCAATGGCATCCTGGACTGGCTCGCGGGCTACCTGAGCGGAACCAGGATTCCCGACCTGACGTCCGGCTTCCGCGCCGCCCGAACCGAGTATCTCCGTGAGTTCATTCACCTCCTTCCCAACGGTTTTTCCAGTCCGACGACGATCACGCTCAGCTTCCTGAAGGCCGGCTACAACGTGGCATTCGAGCCGATCGACGCCGAATCGCGCGTCGGTCGATCGAAGATCAGGCTGCTCCGCGACGGCCTGACGTTCCTGCTCATCGTCTTTCGCGTCATTACGATCTTCAGCCCGCTGCGGATCTTCTTCCCCATCAGCGCAGCGGCGTTCGTCCTCGGCGCCGGATACGCGGTGTGGACCATCGCCACGCAGTCGCACGTCACCAATTCATCGGTCCTCCTGATCATGCTCGCAGTCGTCGTGTTTCTGGTGGGCCTGGTCTCCGAGCAGATCGCCTCGCTGCGCGTCGAAGGCCGGCGGTGAGGCTGCCGCTGGCCGCGGCGTTCGTGGTGGCGCTGGCACTGCGGCTCGGGTTCGGCCTCCTCTATTGGGTTGACAAACCACTGACGCACGACGAGCGGGAGTACCTGCTGCTCGCCCGGAACATCGCGAGAGGACAGGGTTTCGGCTACCCGACTCCGCTCGTCCAGCTTCCGCCCTCGCTGAAGCTACGGCGGACCGCCGAAGCCTTGGCGGAGGCTGGTCGGCGCGGTCTCGCCCGAGCCTTGGCGACGGCGGACGCCACCGACACGCCCGTCGACGGCGAGCGCTTCGGGCGCGCGCCGATCTATCCGCTGTTTCTCGCCGGGGTCATGACGATGGCGGGTGCGGCT
>JACOUA010000266.1 GCA_016178075.1 Acidobacteriota bacterium | reverse complement strand
CTCGCCGTCGTGTTGAGAGTGGCTCGGTCAGAGGATCGACTGCGGACGGAGCTATGGGAGATCCTGACCGTCCTCGTATTTGGACTGCCCGCGTCCGCCGCGCTGGCCGGTGTGGGTGGCTACGTCCTGGCCAGACGGGCATTGAAACCGATCGACCAGATCGCTGACGAAGCGCGCCGCATTACCGCTGATCGCCTCCATGAGCGGCTGTCCGTGCCGAATCAGCAAGACGAAATCGGCCGGCTCGCGGCCGTCATCAACGATACGTTCGCGCGCCTCGACACCTCCTTCGATCGGCTTCGTCGGTTCACAGCCGATGCGTCGCACGAGCTCCGAACGCCCCTCGCAGTCATTCGCGGGATCGGTGAACTGGGGTTGGGAGAAACACGCAGCCCGGCTGAGTACAAAGAGGCGATGGGCAGCATGCTGGAGGAAGTCGATCGCCTGACGACACTGGTCGACACCTTGCTGCGGCTTTCGCACGGAGACGCGGGAACCATACGCATCTCGCGAGAGGCCGTCGATCTGGGCCAGCTCGCGCGGGACGTTGTATCTTCCCTCTCGATTCTGGCCGAGGAGCGCAACCAACGAATCCGAGTCGATGCCCCTGACACCACGATCGCGAAGGTGGATCGTCTCGTCCTTCGCGAGGCGATCACGAATCTCGTCGACAACGCCATCAAGTACGGCCCGCGGGGATCGGCGATCGACATTCGCGTTCGCACCGACCGTGATCACTCGATTGTGGAAATCGCCGACGAGGGGCCCGGCATTGCCCCAGAACACCGTGACCGTGTCTTCGATCGCTTCTTTCGTCTCGATGAAGCGCGCTCGCGTGACCGCGGCGGCACCGGTCTTGGTTTGGCGATCGCGAAGTGGGCGGTCGAAGTCAACGGCGGCCACATTACGGTTCAGGAGAATCCGGGCGGCGGTTCCCTGTTCCAAATCGCCTTGCCACTCCTCGAGCCACCAGACACTGCAAAGCATCCGATACGAGTCAGTCAACGAGCGGGAGGACAAACATGAAACGGGCACTCACGATTTGCGCAGCGGCCACACTCTCATTTGGCTTCGGCCGGCGTGGCTCCTGGCTCGATGAGAGAACTCAGGCACGAAGGAGGTACCTTGATGATGAAGCGAACGACGAACTGGTCACATGACGGCTCACTGTGGAGGGAGGTTCTCGTGAGACGACACTGGATGGTTCTGATCGTCATTGTGGGGATGTTGTTCCTGATGGGAGGGTCTGGCAACGCGCAGCCAAAGGGCGAAAAGGTTACGCTCAAAGGGGAGGCCGTCGACCTCTGGTGCTACTTGGAAGGCGGCGATCGAGGCCCAGCGAAAAAGGCGTGCGCAACAGCCTGTGCGACGGCGGGAAATCCGATCGCAATTCTCGACGCGGAGGGGAACCTGTACGTCGCGGCCGGGCTCAAAGATCATCAGCCTGGGAAAGACCTGCTCCTCAAGCGGATGAGCAGCGAAGTCAGCGTGACGGGAACGCTCGTCAAAAAGGGTGGCGTTCAAATGATCTACATAGACTCGGTGAAGTAGCAGTCGCGTGAGGTCGTCTGAAACCGCCCGACGAACGTCGAGTTCGAGGGTCACAGCGTGAGGAGGAATCTTGATGCGTGAGCGCTTCGTGAGTCGCCAGTCGCACCGGTGGTGGGTCGCGGTCTTTCTTGTCGGATGGTTTCTCAGCCCTGCGCCGATGCTTGCCCAGCCTGTCGGGTCCGGTCCGTTGGCGCTCAACGACGCGGTCCAGCTCGCGCTCAAGAACTACCCGGCGATCCAGGAGAGCCGCGCCCGATCGGCTGCCGCCCAAGAAGGGATCGCGGTGGCGCGGACCGCCTATCTCCCGCGGCTTGACGTGCTGTGGCAGCAGAACCGCGCGACGCGCAACAACATCTTCGGTCTGTTGCTTCCACAAGGGATCGTGCCGCCCATCTCGGGTCCGGTGCTCGGGACGCAATCGTCTGACAGCGTCTGGGGTAGTGCGGGCGGCGCGTTGCTGTCATGGGACGCGATCGACTTTGGCTATCGCAAGGCCAATGTCGATCTCGCGCACGCCCAGTACGCGCAGGCGACTGCCCAGAATGAGCTGACCCAGCTCGATGTGACAGCCGCCGCGGCCGATGCCTTTCTCACCGTGCTGGCGGCGGACGCTGCCGTGCGCGCGGCACGCGCGAACGTCGATCGGCTTCAGGTCTTTGCCGACACCGTCGGCACGCTGGTCCGGAACCAGCTCCGGCCCGGCGCTGACGCCTCGCGTGCCGACGCCGAGCTCGCGATTGCGAAGAATCAACTCAGCCTGGCCGTCCTCGCAGCCGAGATCGCGCGTGCAACGCTTGCGAATGCCATTGGGACGCCAGAGGGGACGGTTGACGTGGCGATGGGCCGCCTCACAGACTTGCCGGAAGTGCCGACTGCCGGCGCGACCGACGTGAAGTTCCATCCGGCGGCGCGTGCGCAGTCGGCCGTCGTCGACACCGTTCGTGCGCGCGAGCGCGCGCTCGGTCGATCCACGTATCCACATGTGATCTTCCAGTCGGCCTTCGCCGATCGGGGCAGTGGCGCGCAGGTCTCCGGACAACCGTCGCTCGGTAATGGCCTGTGGCCGCAACTGTCAAATTGGGCGGCTGGTATTTCAGTGACGTTTCCGCTCCTGGATGTGTTCACTGTCGAACCGCGGAAACGCCTCGAAGTGCAGAACGAGCTCGCGGCGAGCGCGCGGTATGAGCAGACGCTTCAGAACCTCACGACGCAGGATGCGCGGGCGCGGGCGTTGATGAAGGCCGCCAGCGAGATCGCCCAAAACACGCCCGCAGAGCGCCGGGCCGCGACCGACGCCGAAAGTCGCGCCCGCGCGCGATATGAGAGCGGGCTGGCGAACATCACGGAAGTGGCCGAGGCCCAGCGGTTGCTCGCGCAGGCGGAAGCCGACGATGCTGTCGCCCGACTGGGCGTGTGGCGAGCCCTTCTCGCCGCCGCGCAGGTCCGTGGCAACCTGACGCCATTTCTCGAGAAGACACGGTAAACATGAACTGAGCTGAAGACAGCACCGCTTTAGGAGACAACTTATGTGGCTAGTTCTGACCGCCATGCGACGGCCGATCACGATCATCGTCGCCGTCATCTCTGTCGCGCTGGCGTCCGTCATGGCGATCCAGCAGATGAAGGTCGACATCTTCCCGAAGCTGGGCGCCCCCGCGATCTATGTCGCGCAGCCATATGGCGGGATGGACCCGTCTCAGATGGAAGGGTATCTCACGTACTACTACGAGTATCACTTCCTCTTCATCACGGGTATCGAGCACGTGGAATCGAAAAACATTCAGGGCATCGCCTTGATGAAGCTCGTGTTCCATCCCGACACCGACATGAGTCAAGCCATGGCGGAAGTGATCGGCTATTCGAACCGGGCGCGCGCGTTCATGCCGCCCGGCGCCGTGCCGCCGTTCATCATGCGCTTCGACGCAGGCAGCGTGCCGGTCGCTCAACTGGTCTTCACGAGCGCGACGCGCAGCGTGGGTGAAATGCAAGACATCGCGCTCAATCGCGTGCGGCCCATCTTTTCGACGCTGCCCGGCGTGTCGGCGCCCCCACCCTTTGGGGGGAGCCAGCGAACGATCGTGGTGCGGGCGGATCCAGAGAAGCTCAGACGGTATCGCCCCTCGCCCGAGGAAGTCGTGTTCGCCGTGAGCCGGGCCAGCACGGTCGTGCCCTCCGGAAACGTCCGCACGGGGGACCTGATTCGGATCGCATCGACGAATGCGACGCTGGGCGGCAACATCCAGGAACTCCTGGAGGCACCGCTGCGCATCGGTAATGGCCCG
>JACOUA010000265.1 GCA_016178075.1 Acidobacteriota bacterium | reverse complement strand
GACGCGCGGGGGCACGGACCGGTCGGGCCTGCGTTTCTCGCCGCACATCTACAACACCATGGAGGAGGTCGATCGGACCATCGCGGCGATCAAGAGGTAAGTGGCTGCCGGGGTTTAGGGAAATTTGTTGATTTGATGATCTGTTGATTTGTTGATTGTTTGCTCGCGGAGGTTCCGCTTCGCCGTTCGATGCGACGTGGCAAAGATTGCACGGAGCTCGCGGGCCTCGGGTAGCAGATTCTCCACACGGTGAGCCGGCAGGAGGTTCGCCTCCAGAACGATCTCCAACCAGTGAACCGCCTCGTCAGCCTCTTCTTCGACGATCCCCATCCGAGCAACGAATTCGGGACGTGAACGAGAACGGCAGGCGGCTCTGTAGTTTGCAGAGACGGCCGTTCCCGCCTTCACGAGCTGACGCCTTATCGCATCGCCCTCCGGAGCACAACCTCTGCCAACCTCAACAAATCAACAGATCAACCAATCACCAAATTTCCCTGTGGTAGAATGCGCCATTTTTGGGGTCAGGTCCCCAACCCTCTAGCCCATGATCAACGTCTCCGCCATCCGGATGAAGCAGTTCGGCGTGCAGTTCTACCAGGCTGCCCTGACGGCCCGCGACATCGACAAGCTGGTCCGGTTCGAGGTGTTGAGCTACGGCCATCAGGCGACCCGAGGCGCGGCGCGTCCGCCCACGTCGAAGGTGAACTGGGACCTGCTCGAGAAGCGGATCGCGGCGAGCGAGAAGGCGTATCAGCGTCAGATCATCCGGCGGAAGATCGACGAGCTCGTCCAGTACTACGAGCAGTGCCGGCAGGCCCGGGACCTGCCGTCGATTCCCGGCGCGGTCATCATCAGTTGCGACGAGGAGCTCTCGTTCACGCCGGTCGAAGAGGGCGCGACCGTCGGGATGCTGAAAGTGCCTGAGCGCGAGGGCATCCTGCGCGCGATCGACGGCCAGCACCGGCTCCTCGCGCTGCACGCCGACATCGACAGCTTCGGCGGCGAAGAGTTCGTCGTGCCAGCCGTCATCTTTGATCAGCTCCCCGAGGATCACATCGTCCAGATGTTCGTGACGATCAACGCGAAGCACACGCGGCTGAACGCGTCGCATCTGGTCAGCCTGTCGGGCCGTCAGCTGTACCGCGACGACGCCCTCGCGACGGCACACGATGTCGTGCGGGCCCTGAACGATCATGAGGACTCGCCCCTCTACGAGGAAATCAGGTTGCTCGGCGTCGGCCACGGCCGCGTCGCGCAGGCGCCGCTGGCGCAGGAGCTCAAGAAGATCTTTGCGTCGGACCAGCTCGGTGCCGGCCGCAAGGCGGACGAATTCCGCGAGGAGGCCCGGAAATTTTTCGTGAACTACTTCAAACAGGTCGCGCTCGTCTTCGGCGCGGCCTGGAATGGCCGGAAGTACAGCATCAAGACGGCCCCCGCGCTTCGCGGCTTCATCCGCGTCGTCCCCGACGTCGTGCGCCGGCTCGATCAGCAGCACACCGACCGGACGGATTTCCGCGCGATCGGCCGGGTCATCTCCCCCTGGGGCCGCCGCATCGGCGATTTGCGGTTCGAGACGGAAGGGGCCTGGAAAGGGACGACAATCGATCAGCTCGCCAAAGAGCTCAGGCTCGCGCTGCAGTATCCGGAAGGCGCGTTCGTCTAAGATTAGCCGGGGCTCTGCCCCGGGACCCCGGCTCGGTCGCTCGCGGGGCCCCTGCGCCCCGCTCCGCTTCCTCGCGGGCGCGCTGTGCGCGCCGCCGTGCAAGCACGGCCTAACGAGGCTGGTTTGATGAGCGCGTTTCGAGTCAACGTCATCGCGCGAAATCCCAGGCAAGAGGAATTGGCGACGCCTGCCGTGGAGGCGCTCGTCGATACCGGTTCAGAGCTGACCTGGCTGCCGGCTGACGTGTTGCGGGCCGTCGGCATCACCCCACGACGCAAGCGGCTCTTTACGACGGCGACCCAACAGAAAGTCGAGCGGGACGTCGGGTTCGCCATCGTTGCGGCCGAAGGCTACGAGACGATTGACGAGGTCGTGTTCGGGGAACCGAGCGACATGGTCTTGCTCGGAGTGAGGACTCTGGAGGGCTTTGGCGTCGCGGTGGACAATATCGCCCATCGCTTTGTCGCGACCACGACGATTGTCGCGATAGCACGCTGAATCAAGACGCTCGTCTCCAATCACTGACCCCTTCTTCAGGTCTGGATGCTCATTGGCGCCCGCGACGCGCCGCGGGCCGCCAGAGCACGCGGTAGGGACGGTCCACGGGTGAGATCCGCCCGTCGGTGCCCGAGTCTAACCTGCGTGTCAGGCCGAGTTGTCAGAGAATTGTCAATGCCGAATCCGTCTTCTTCCCGTCCACGTCGAACGTGCGATAACCTACGCGCCGGGAGCAGCAGCTCTCGGAAGTCAGGAGAGGAGGATTCGTGCAGGTCGCACGTGTGAGCTCTGCGATGGTCGCTTTCCTGTGCCTCGCGTACGGCCTGAGCGCATCCCAGTCGCCGCCGTCGCCGAAGTTCGACCCCGCCGCAGTGGCGCGTGGTGAACAATTGCTCAAGGCCGAATGCGGGTTCTGCCATGGCGGCAACGCGCGAGGCGGCTCGGGTGGACCCGACCTTACCCGTTCAGCGATCGTGCAGGAAGACGAGAACGGGAAGCAGCTTGGGGCGTTCCTGCGCGTCGGGCGGGACGACAAAGGGATGCCGAAATTCGAGTTCACCGAGCCGCAGATCTCGGACCTCGCCACGTTCCTGCACTCGGCGATCTATCTGGCCGCCAACCGCAGCCTTTATAAGATCCTCGACATCCTGGTCGGCGATCCCAAAGCGGGCGAAGCGTTCTTCAACGGCGCCGGCCAGTGCCGGTCGTGTCATTCGCCGGACGGCGACCTCAAGGACGTCGGCGCCAAGTACGATCCGGTCACGCTTCAGGGGCGGCTCCTCATGCCGCGCACCGGCGGGCCGCCTGGCACGCCGGCGTATCGGTATCCGAACGCGGTCAAGGTCACGATCACGTTGCCGTCCGGTGAGTCGGTGACCGGCGCGCTCGTGCGGCTGACCGACTTCGAGGTGACACTCTACGAGGCGGCGGCGTCGGGTCAGATGCGATCGTGGTTGCGAAACGGCGACGTGCCGAAAGTCGTGGTGACCGATCCGCTGCAAGCGCACATGGACATGTTGAAGAAATGGACCGACGCCGACATGCACAACATGACGGCTTATCTGGCGAGTCTCAAATGAGGATCAACAACGCCGTGGCTCGAGGCTTCGCGAATCTGGGTGTGATCGGCGTTGTTTCCGTCACGGTGCTCGGCCAGGGACAGATGCTCGATCCCGCGCTGCTCACCAAACCGCCAATCGACGCCTGGCCCACGTATCACGGCGACTATTCGGGCCGCCGGTACAGCACGCTGAAACAAATCGATACGAGCAACGTGAAGACGCTGACGCTGGCTTGGGTCTATCGGCTCAACGCCTCACGCGCAAACGCGATCCTTGGTGGCGAGGGACCGGACACGCCGCCGGCCGGAATTGGCAACCCGACCGTCAAGTCGACGCCGCTCATGGTCAGCGGCGTCATGTATGTCTCGGCGCCGGATCATGTGTGGGCGCTCGATGCCCGGACCGGCCGGGAGCTCTGGCACTTCGCGTGGAAAACGCGGGGCGGCGATCACATCGGCAATCGCGGCGTCGGAATGTACGGCCATTGGCTCTACTTCCTGACGCCGGACAACTTTTTCGTGTCGCTGGATGCCGCGACAGGCAAGGAGCGCTGGCACCACGAGGTCGCCAGCATGAAGCGCGAGTATTTCGCCACGAACGCGCCGATCATCATCGGCAGGCGGGTGATCATCGGTGTCAGCGGCGACGCGCTCGACGTGCCCGGCTACCTCGAGGCGCGCGACCCGGACACGGGCGCGCTGGTCTGGCGGTGGAACACGACGCCGCGTCCCGGAGAGCCGGGCGCCGAAACCTGGCCCAATGAGGACGCGATGGTGCACGGCGGCGGGATGCCGTGGCTGCCCGGCACCTACGATCCGGAGCTCAACCTCTATTACTTCGGGACGGGCAATCCGCAACCGGTGCTGACGGGTCAGAGCCGCGCTGGGGACAACCTGTACACCTGTTCGATCGTCGCGCTGAATCCGGACACCGGCAAGATGGTTTGGCACTACCAGGTGACGCCTCACGACACGCATGACTGGGATGCCGCGCAGACGCCGGTGCTCTTCGACGGTGTGATCGACGGCAAACCCCGCAAGCTGATCGCGCAGGCGAACCGGAACGGTCACTTCTTCGTGCTGGACCGGGTGAACGGCCAGCATCTCGTGACCAGACCCTTCATCGATTCGCTGAACTGGACCCAGGACATCAACGCGAAGGGACAGCCCATCGGGAATCCGGCGAAGGAAGCCAGCGTCGCCGGGACGCTCGTGTCGCCCAATACCGGCGGCGCCACGAACTGGCCGCCGCCCAGTTTCAATCCCGACACCGGCCTGTTGTATGTGGGCACCTCGCAGACCTTCAGCCTCTACTACCTGACCGACACCGATCCGCGTCCGCAGGGCTGGGCCGCCGCCGAGCGCAACCTCGCCAATCTCGGCAGCGCGCTGAAAGCAATCGACTACAAGACGGGGCAGGTGCGCTGGTCGCGTCCGCTGGCGGTGGGCCCCACCGGCAGCACCGGCGGCGCGATGGGCCTGCTGAGCACGGCGGGCGGGTTGCTGTTCGGGAACGACGGCGGCGGCAACTTCGTGGCCTACGACGCGGCAACCGGAAAGCCGCTGTGGCATGCGGGGCTCGGCACGAACACGAACAACGGTCCGCAGACGTTCATGCTCGACGGACGGCAGTTCGTCGTGGTGGGGGCAGGAGATGCGGTGTACGCGTTTGCGCTGCAGCAGTGACGCGTTGCGCGCGATGGCAGCCTTGCTTGCCTACTTCATCGTCTTCAGTTGTTTTTGATACAGAAAGGATGCGGCAAGCAGGACCACGCCGACGACGATGAACCCCAACACGCGGTAGATGCCGCCGAGGTTCGACAGATCGACCGTGAAGATTTTGATCACGGTCAGGCCGAACACCCCGATCGCAAGATAGCGAATCGGTGGATACGCGTGGCGGATGCCGGCGCCGATGAGGCCGGCGGCGTACATGGCCCATGTAATGGAGATGAGCACTTCCCGCATCAACGAGGCCGTCACGGTCTCGCGCCGCGGCCAGTAGGCGGCGATCTCCTGCGTCAGGAGCACGAGCGTCAGGACGTTGGCCCCGACGAGCGCGACCGCAACCGACGAAACCCGAATCGCCAGCCCCGAGTCCCGAGCTTGGCGGTAGCGCGTGGCGATCCAATACAGCAGGGCCACAATTAGTGCGCCCGCGGCAAACCTGGCATTGAGGATGGGCGTAAAGCCGCGCGGGAGGGCTTCGTAGTCCGGACCGATGACTCGCAGGGCGGCGAGCGTCAGGAGCGGCGCGCCACCCGATCGCATCCAGCCGCGCGAGGCCACGAGGCCCAGCCACACCAGGCCGGCGCCTTCCGCCGCCCAGCCGATGGTCACCCAGGTTCCGTCGAACTCCAGCGCGACGGCGGTGGCAGCGATCGCGCTCGCCAGCGCGGTCCAATGCAGCGACGCAGCAACGTCCCGGCGTCGAAGCCCGAGCGCCAGCAGGCCGTTCCAGGCTGCGAGCCCGAACGCCACCGACGGAATCCAGGATGCGCGCGTGTTTTCGAGCGCGAGGTACAAACCCGCGAGCAGGCCGAGACCGTTCAGGTGAAGGAGCGCGATGTCCGCGTCGTCCAGCGCCCCGCGGTTGATCGCGGGGAGCCCATGCACCGCGCGAAGCTCGCTCGCGTCGCTGATCTTCTTGAGCTGCGCGAGCAGGGGCATCGCGTAGAGCGCCCCGATCGTCGCGATGATCCGCGACAGCCAGTCCAGATTGGCATGGTCATCGATCCATGCGAGCGCCGGGAGCCAGACCGCCACCCAGACGACGAGATGAAGCCTGGCGCTTTGCCGCTGCGCGCCCGCCGCGACGCCGGCCGCCGTGAAGGCCGTCAGATAGATCAGAAATGCCGTGGCATGCTGGTCGAGCAGAGAGAGTGAAGCGGCGTGATAGACGACGGGAGCCAGCAGGAGCGAGGCGCGGACCCCGACGCCGAACGGACCGGTCGTGTGGCGGCCCTGGTAGCGCATCCAGACGAACATTGCGCAGAAGAGAGTGAGAAAAAGCTCGAGCGAGAGATACAGCGATGGCAGGTAGGACCGCACGTACCAGAACGCAACGGTGAAGAATGTCAGCACGAAGCTGGCCAGGTTCAGGAGCGGCCACGCGCGCCGCCGGGCGAGCACCATCGTGCCGGCGATGAGGATCGCGTCGTACGAGAAGAGGACGATGTGGGATCCACCCTCGCGTCCGACGAGGAACGGAGCGGCGAAGCCACCGACGACGGCCACGAATGCGAGGCCCTGCGACGCCTGGCGGTCGGCGAGCGCGGCCGCCGCGAGCGTCACGAGGACGAGCAGCCCGAACGCCGGCTGCTGCGAAATCAGATCGTAGTACGCGAACGCCGCGTACACCGAGAAGTAGAGGACCGCCACGCCGCCGCCCACCAGAATCTGCCCATACATCGAGTAGCCACGCTTCACGAAGGTCATCCCACCGGCAATGAGGGCGATGCCGGCAGCGCAGCCGAGTAGAATCCGCATGGTCTCGTTGATCCACTCGTTGTCGATCGCGAGCTTCAAGAAGAAGCTCAAGCCGAGCAGCAGGACGGTTACGCCCACGTAGAGCATCCACCGCGATCCGATTGCCGTCTCCAGCGACTCCGGCGGGGCTGCGCTGACGCCGACAGGGAGCGGTGGGATGGGCGTCGAGGGCCGTGGTGGCAGGGGCTCGATCGGCATCTCCGCCGCCGCGGCGGCTTCGGGAGGCTTCAGCGGGACGTCCCTGACGACCTTGTCCGACACGGCAACCTGCTCGGCTTTCACTGCCGCTTCGGCAGCCGGTACGGGTCTCAGCTTTCAGCTCTCAGCTTTCAGCTCTCAGCGGCCTCGCTTCATGCCGGCCGCGCGGTAGCGCGGCCTCGTTGATAGCTGAGCTGATAGCTGAGAGCTGATAGCTGAGAGCTACCTTATACTCCCCACCATGCGCGCGATCGCCCTGATCAGTATGCTGTCAGCGGCCCTGACGTCGACCGGCTGCCTCGTTGCCGGCCTGCGGCCGCTCTACGCCAGCGATCAACTCGCCCAGGACGACCGTCTGACAGGAACCTGGGAGGGTCCCGAGCACCGCGCGACGCTGACGATCGAGCGCGGCGAATGGAAAGCTTACCGCGTGACCTACCGCGGCCCCGAGCTCGGCGAGGAGACGATCTCCGCCGTCTACCTGACGACGATCGGCGTCGCGGCGTTCGCGGACGTGACGCCGGCCGGGGCTCTGCAAAAGAGCGAGCTCGTGGCGCCGCTCCACGCGATCTACCGCGTGCAAATCTCGGACACGACGCTGTCAGTCCGCGGGCTCGACTTCGACTGGTTCTCGCGCGCGGCGAAACAGGGCGCGCTCGCGAAGCTGCCCTACGCGATCGACGACCGCCAGCACGTCATCCTCACCGGCGCCCCCGAGACGACGCGACGCTGGCTTGCAGCGCATCTGGCGGACGATGGGATCTACACCGCGCAGGTGATGTTCAGCAAGCGATAGCAGATGTTGAAAAGAGCCAAGGGCTTCCCTGGCGCAAGGGGCCCGGCCATTCAAAAGAATAGACAATTCGCAGGCGTCGTAGAGACATAATTTGACAACTCGGGACGGCGGTTTTGAGTAAAACCTCATCGGTCGGAGCCCTAGCCGGGCGAACCGGCCTTCACGGCCTTCACATTCGCCCTTTTGTCGTCGCGCTTGACTTCTCAGGAAGTGACATCCGTGTTCTTGGCGTCGCGTGGGGCCATCAGACCGTTCGGCACTGATTGAACCTTTTAACCGGAGGAGGTGCCAGATGCGCGGATCCCTCGTGATGTTAGTGGCAGTGTTCATGTGCGCTGCCTCGACATCGGCGCTCGCACAGCAGGGGACGGCGGAAATCGCCGGGAAGGTCGTGGATGAGCAAGGCGGCGCCCTGCCGGGCGTCGCGATCGTGGTCACCAACGAAGCCACCGGGGTCTTTCGCGAGGTGGTCAGCGGCCCCGAGGGGAGCTACCTGGTGTCGCAACTCGTGCCGGGGCGCTACCGGATTGCCGCCAAGTTGGAGGGCTTCCGGACCACTGAGCGGGGCGGCCTGATCCTACAGGTTGGGACCACCCTCACGATCAACTTGACGCTCGGCGTTGGGCCGGTCCTCGAAACCGTCTCGGTCACGGCTGAGTCGCCGCTGGTCGACACGACGAGCGTTAGAGTGGGCGGCAACATCGGGACCACCGAACTGAGCGAGTTGCCCGCGATGAACCGCAACTACTTTGCGGCGGTGGCCCTGCTGCCGGGCATTCAGTTCGCCGCGTCCAGCCAGATGGGCAACGATACGATCGTCGCCTCCGGCCAGACCAGTCAGAACAACAACGTCTCGGTCGACGGCGGCTACAACGCGGACGATGCCCTCGGCACCAGCGCCGGCGCGCAGGTGCGCACGCCGCTCGAGGCGATCCAGGAGTTCCAGGTCCTCACGAGCATGTACGACGCGGAGTTCGGCCGCGCCAGCGGTGCGATCGTCAACGCCGTCTCCAAAGCCGGGACCAACGAGTTCAAGGGTGTGGTGTTCGGGTACGCGGCCAGCAACCGCCTCACAGCCAAGGATTTCTTCGTCAACCGGAGCAACCTGCCCAAGCCCACCATCACGAAACGTGAGTGGGGCGGCGTCATCGGCGGGCCGATCGTCAAGAACAAGGCCCACTTCTTCGTCAGTCTCGAGCGGCAGGTGGACAATCCGAACCGGACCAAAGTCTTTCCCACCCGGCCCGAGCTCAACTTCTCGATTGCCGAGGATCGCACGAGCTGGAACACGCTCGTCCGCTTCGACCACCAGATCAACGCGAACCACACATGGGCGGTCCGCTGGCTGCGCGAGGACGCGCCGCAATTCCCCATCGTCGGGACGGGGCGCCAAACGCTGCAATCGACGTCGGACGAGACCGACCTGGATCAGACGGCGGTCGGCACCTTGACGAGCGTGCTCGGCAACTCGCGCGTCAACACGGTGCGGGTGGCGCGGACGTGGGAACACTGGTGGCACGGCAATGAATGCTGGCGCGCCCAGGGCCCCGAAGCCTCTGGCTTCAAGGTCGTCAACCAGCAGTCCAATTGCCCGCCGCAGCTCGACTATCTGAGCTTCCTGGCCCAGGCCAGCACGGAATCGCAGGGCCCGTGGGATTCCAATTATCAGATCGAGGATGATTTCTCCTGGTTCCTCCCTGGTAAGAAGGGAGACCACGACATCAAGCTTGGGGCTCGGTACAACTACACAGAGCTCCGGCGCGTTTCGCAGATCAATCAGAACGGCACGTTCCGGTTCAACACGGATCTGCCGTTCGACGCGGCCAATCCGAGAACCTACCCCGAACGGTTCACGATCCGGATCGGGCAGTATGACGAGTACATCAAGAACCACACGATCGAACTGTTCGCTCAGGACAAGTGGATGTTCCACGCGGGCACGACGCTGAGCCTCGGGCTGCGCTACGACCTCGAGATCATCCCGCTGGATGAGGCAGACAACCCGCTATTTCCCGCCGGGCACAAGAAGTACCCGGTTGACAAGAACAACTTCGGCCCCCGCGTGGGGCTCACGCACAAGGTGGACGAGGCCGGTAAGTCGGTGGTGCGGGGCGGCTACGGAATCTTCTACAACCGCACCATCCTCGGCGCCATCGATGACACGATCGAATTCCCCAAGTACACCTCGTCGGCCGTGGTCAACTTCCCGAACGACAGCGCGGACCATCGGAGCCAACCCTACGCGCACCAGTTCACGGTCGGCTACGTTCGGGAGATCGCGGCCTCGCTCGCGGTCCATGCCGAGTCCGTCCGCATGGTCAACAAGGACATGTTCCTCGCGCGCAACCTCAACCCGATGGTGCGGGCGAACACGAGCCGCACCGGTCCGATTACCCGGCTGGATGCGTTTGGTGTGCTCGGTGAGCGCTATAGCCAACATGTCTGGGTGATGGAGAACACGGGCGAGTCGGTCTACGACGCGCTGAACCTCTCGCTCGAAAAGCGCTACGCCAACAACTGGGCCGCCCGGGTCTCGTACTCGCTGTCGTCCGCGCGGGGCACGGCCAACAACCAGAACGATACGAACACGTACCAGGTCCTGACCAATCTCAACCTGGACAAGTGGAGGGGTCCCAGTAGCGTGGACCGCCGGCACATCCTGTCGATCGGGGCCCAGACGGAGGTGCCGAAGACCGGCGGGCTGATCGTGTCCACCACCACGCGGTACATGAGCGGCCAACCGTTCTCGATTTTCGACAGCAGCATCGACGCCAATCAGAACGGCGAGCTCACCGATCCCCTCCCTGCCGGTACCTACAGCGGGACCGCCTTGAACGCGATGCAGAATGTGGAGAGCAAGGGCGGGCGCAACGGCGCGAGGGGGCCCGATTACTTCCAGATGGATGTCCGGGCCGGCTGGCGGCGCCATCTGGCA
>JACOUA010000374.1 GCA_016178075.1 Acidobacteriota bacterium | reverse complement strand
GCTCAACTTGATGGCGTCCATCCTGCCGGCCGAAGCCGCCGACACGGTACCTTTCAGGGTCGACGTGCCCGTGATGATGTTTGCCGCCCTGCTGACGCTCGGCACAGGCTTCCTCTTCGGGCTCTTTCCGGCATTGCACAGCACGCGATCCGATCTGACCTCGGCGCTCAAGGGTCAGGCCGGCCAGCCGTCGGGGGCGCGGGCTGCGGCGCGATTCCGCACCTCGCTGGCCACCGCTCAGATCGCCCTGTCGATGGCGCTCCTCGTCTCGGCCGGACTGTTCACGAAGAGCCTCTTCAACGTCAGCCGGGTGCAGCTCGGCCTGAACGTCGACAACGTGGTCACGTTCCGGATCTCGCCCGAGCTGAACGGCTACACGCCGCAACGCTCACGCCAGTTGTTCGAGCGTCTCGAAGACGAACTGGCCGCGCTGCCCGGGGTCACTGGCGTCGCGGCTTCGCTGGTGCCGCTCTTGTCGGGCAGCAACTGGGGCAACAGCGTGGCGGTGGAAGGCTTCGACGCCGGTCCCGATACGGACACCGGCTCGCGCTACAACGAGATCGGCCCTGGCTATTTCGCGACGCTCGGCGTCCCGCTCCTCGCGGGCCGTGATTTCACCCGAGCGGACGCGGCTGGCGCGCCCAAGGTCGCCATCGTCAACGAATCGTTCGCGAAGAAGTTCAACCTCGGGCGCGACGCGGTCGGCAAACACATCGGCGATCGCTCCGGGAAGCTCGATACCGAGATCGTCGGCCTCGTTCAGAACGCCAAATACAGCCAGGTGAAGGCCGAGGTGCCGCCGTTGTTCTTCCGGCCGTACCGGCAGGACGAGCAGCTCGGCTTCGCGACGTTCTACGTCCGAACGACGCTCGATCCGGAAGGGTTCCTCTCGAACATTCCAAAGGTGCTTGCGCGGCTCGACCCGAAGGGACCCTGAGGTGCTCCTGAGCGCCGCCGTCGCCCTGACGCTCGTCGCGCTGGCCGCCGGCTCCATTCCGGCGCACCGCGCGTCGCAGGTCGACCCGATGCGTGCGATGCGGTACGAGTAGCGGGACCTCCTCGTCAGAACGTCGCGAGCGCGTTCAGCGGAAACCCCGTGCCGCCAGTGACCGGCACCGGCGCGAGGGTCAGCATGAACTCCCATCGATTCAGTTTCGCGGCCGTCCCGGCGAGGCTTTCCAGGTCCTGATTGTCGAGCAGGTTGATGCCCATCGCGGTTAACAGGAGCGTGTGGACCGGCAGGTTGATCCCTTCGACCAGGGAAGGGATGACGTCCAGCGCATCGTCGCTGCCGACGAGCGCGACCCCGCGCGCTTTGATCCATGGCGCCACCGACGCATGGAGGCCTGCCTCGCTCCGGCCCACGGCCCAGGCCCCGAGCGCCTCGCGGCGCGCCCAGCGCCCGGTGCGAAGCAGGATCGCGTCGCCGGAGGAGATCTTCACCCCGGCCTTTTTCTCCCACGCTTCGAGCTCTTCCACGTATACCGGCGTGCCGGGCTCCAGATAAGTCACGTTCCTCAGTCGAGGAATGTCGATCAGGATGCCGCGCGTGACGATCCCCAGTTTCAGGTTATCGATGCCGAGCTTCATGCAGCCCTTTTCCGTGTTCACCTCGGCTCGCGCGTAGCCGTTGTACGTCTGATCCTTGTAAAGGATGTGACACAGGGCGTCGATGTGGCTGTGGGCGTACCCGTGATACGACACTTTGTACGTGTCGGTCGAGAATCCCCGGTTCATCGTGTGCTCGAACGGGCTCGCGTTGTCTTCGGCCTTTTCCGTCAGCGGATTGTGAGCGAGCGACACCGACGTGCCGCTCTTCACGAGCGACGCGGCCTGCTTCCGCTTTGTCACCGTGATGAGATTCACGGACCCGAGCTGGTCGTCCTTGCCCCATCGACCCCAGTTCGACACCTGCTGGAACAGCGCGTCGAACTCCGAGGCGTTTCGCGGGGCGCGGGAACCTGCCGGCGGCGCGGTCGACTGGCCGCTGGTTCCCGCCAGAATCGTCGCCGAGAGCCCGCCCGCGAGCAACACGCTCGTCAACACTCTTGATGTCATGGCTCCCTCGTCCTCCGAATTGCCCGCGACCCGGGCCGTTGCGTGGTCGTCACGGGAGATGCACTATAGTGCGTTCGCCGGAGAATGACGACTCTCGGGCGGGAGGACGACAGGATGGCGGCCAGGCGACTCGGCGTCGGGTTCATCGGCAGCGGCTTCATGACCCGGTTTCACCTCCGCTCCTGGGAGGGCGTCCGCGACGCGGACATCAGGGGCATCTGGAGCCCGCACCTCGACCACGCCGAAGAGGCGGCCGCCCTCGCGCGGTCCTTGCGAGTCGGCGACGCCAAGGCCTACGGCACGATCGAGGCGATGGTGGCGGATCCGGCCATCGACTGCCTCTGGATCTGTGGGCCGAACTACGCACGGGTCGAGAACATGGAGCGCATCGTCGAGACGTTGTCGCGGGGGGCGAGCCTGGTCGGCGTCGCCTGCGAGAAGCCGCTGGCGCGCAACGTCGCCGAAGGCCGAAGAATGGTCGAGCTCGTCGAGCAGGCCGGTGTGCTGCACGGCTATCTCGAGAATCAGCTCTTCATGCCCAGTGTCGAACGAGGGAAGTTCATTGTCTGGGCGCGCGGCGCGGCGCTCGCGGGCCGGCCGTACCTGGCTCGCGCAGCCGAGGAGCACGGCGGACCGCACATGCCGTGGTTCTGGCGTGGCGATCTTCAGGGCGGCGGCGTCCTGAACGATATGATGTGCCACAGCCTGGAGGTCGCCCGTTATCTGATCACCCAGCCGGGCGCGCCGCGAGGGAGCCTCACGCGCACGAAGGTGTCCGCGCAGGTCGCGTCACTGAAATGGTCGCGCCCCGAGTACGTGAAGCTCCTGAGCGACATGATGGGCGCGGATGTCGACTACCGCCGTCACCCGGCCGAGGATTTCGCGCGCGCGACGGTCAATTACGTCGACGGGCAGGGCACCCCGCTCGTGGTCGAGGCGACCACGTCTTGGAGCTTCGTCGGGGCCGGCCTCCGCTTGACCATGGAGCTGCTCGGCCCCGAGTACTCGATGTCGATCAACACGCTCGACAGCGGCTCGAAGGTATTCTTCTCGCGGCGCCTGCAAGGCAAGGCGGCCGAGGACCTCATTGAGAAGCAGAATGCCGAGCAGGGACTGATGCCGATCCTCGGAAACGAGACGGTCGAGTACGGGTACGAAGCGGAGAACCGCTTCTTTGCCCGATCGTTTCTCGACGGTGTCCAGCCGGAGCTGAGCTTCCACGCCGGACTGGACGTGACGGAGCTCCTGATGGCGTGCTACATGAGCGCGGAACAGGAGCGTGTGCTTGATTGGCGGCCGGCCGGGCTGGACACGTATCAGCCACCAGTCGCGAGACCCGCGGGAGTCGGGCTGGAGCGGTAGAGATGCTGACGCGCCGTGAAATCGTTACACGGGGGCCACTGGCGGCGATCGCCGGGATCGCGACTGCCGCGACGGCTGGCCCTCAGGACACCGGTCGCGCAGTCCGCCGCGGCCGACTGAAACAATCGGTCTGCCGCTGGCCGTACGGCAAGATCCCGCTGCGCGAGTTCTGTCGCGCGGTCGCCGATCTCGGGTTGACCGGCATCGACCTGCTGAACGTGG
>JACOUA010000373.1 GCA_016178075.1 Acidobacteriota bacterium | reverse complement strand
GACGCCGGCGCGCCGGGCGTCCAGCGGCGTCGCCGGCCGATACGGCGCGCCGTCCAGCGTCATCTCGCCCGCGTCCGCCTGGATGGCGCCCGACAGGATTTCCATCAGCGTGCTCTTGCCCGCGCCGTTTTCGCCAACGAGCGCGCAGACCTCGCCCGACGCGACGGCGAAGTCCACGGCGTCGACGGCAACGGTCGCGCCGAACGCTTTGCGGATACCGCGCATTTCAAAGCGAGCGCGGTTCATGACCGGCTTTGCCATCGCCCTTCGACACGCCTGGGCTGAGCGAGGATCATCGTTCGACTGAGCTCAGGATGACCGGAGTACCACGACTGACCACGTCACGGTTTCAGCCATTTCGAGAGGTCCGGCTGCAGCAGCTCTTTCATCTCGGGCTGATCCATCACCGCCGGTGTAATGAGGTGGACGCCGGTGTCGATGCGCCGCTCGACCTTCTCGCCCTTGATGTGGGCCACGATCGTCTTGACGCCGAGGTAGCCCATCCGCACGGGGTCCTGGAGGACGAGTCCGTCGATGAACCCGTCGCGAAGACCCTTCACGAGATTGTCCGAGGCGTCGAACCCGACGAACCGCACCTTGCCGGCCCACCCGTTGTCCTGAAGCACCCGCAGCATCGCGAAGGTCGTGGACTCGTTCGGGCAGAAGATGCCGTCGATCGAGAGTCGCCCGTCGGCGCCCTTGAAGCGGCTCAGCAGGGCCTCCCCTTTCTTGTAGGCGCTCTCCACGTCGACGCCACCGTACTGGTTCGAGCTCGCCACCTCGATGCCAGGATTCGCCTTGATCGCGTCGAGGAAACCGTCTTCGCGCCGCTCCGTGCTCTCGGAGCCTTCCGCCAGGCGCAGGAGCACGACCTTCCCCTTCCCGCCGAGGAGCTTCGCGAGATGCTGGCCGCCCAGCCTGCCGCCTTCGAGATTGTCGGTCGCGACGAAGCTCACGTAGTCGTCGCCCCTGAGGCCCGAATCGATGATCACGACGGGAATCTTGCTCTTCATCGCGCTCGTCACCGGCCCGACGAGCGCCGTCTCGTCGAGCGGGGCCAGCACGATGCCGCCGACGCCGCGGCTGGTCGCGCTCTCGACCTCCGAGACCTGCGCATCGCGGTCGTCCTCGCGGAGCGGACCGCGCCACACGACCCAGACGCCGAGCTCTTTCGCCGCCCGCTCGGCTCCGGCGTGAATGCTCTGCCAGAAGACGTGCGACGTGCCTTTCGGGATGACCGCGATCGTGAGCGCGCCCACCCTCTCGGCTCCACCGCACGCCGTGGAACCGACGAGGATCGCGATTGCCACGAGCCGACGAAGTGACGTCATCGTGTGATCGATCATCGATGGAAACTCGGTGGTGGTTCGTGCGGTCAGCTGCATGTTGCCTTATGCGCCGCCTGGTCGTCCAAGCACAAGCACCCGAACCCGCGCCGAGCGTAACACCTAAACCCTTGACAGCGTTGCAGAACCGCACTACGGTCGCTCGCGTGCCTTCGCCTGCCGGAGTATACCGTTCGTCCCATCGACGCGGGCTCACGCGGCGCGACCTGCTCGGCTTCAGATTCCCGATCGGCCAGGCCCCACGAGACGATCGCGGCCACTGGATTCACCGAGACGCGGCCGGCCACGGCGGCCACACGATCGGCCACACCGGCGCCGGCCACCGCCCCGCGTGTGTCGCCAACGCGTCTCGAGGTTTCCGGATTCTGCGCGGCCATTCGGACCCGCGCGCCGCTCGCGTGCGGCAGCCAGCGCGCGGTCGAGTCGGCGCGTGCCTGTATCCGCGGGAACGAGGCGATCGACAAGAAGACGTGGCTAACGGCGTAGTTGGGGAGTGGTCGGCTTTCGGTCGTCAGGTTTTCACCTGAGAACTGGCTGAGAGCTGACAGCTGAGAGCTGAGACCAGGTTTCGAATGCCCGACCTCGACATCGCGACGCGACCTCGAATTCCACCCCTCAGAACCGGCCGTGTGATCGAAGGCATCTCGGCGGCCCTCCTGCCGTTCGGTCCGGACGAGCGACCGGACTGGGAGAGTTTCCGCCGGCTGCTCGATCGGACGTGGACCGCCGGGCTCGAGCCCGCCGTCAACATGGACACCGGGTACGTGAACCTGCTGACGCGGGACGAGCGTGCGCGCGTTCTGAGCGTCACGACCGACGTCGCCGCGGGGCGAGGGTTCGTCGCGGGCGCCTTTATCGAAGATCAGGACGGCGATCCGGCCACCCTGTATCGGCGGGAGGTGGACACGATCCGCCGGCACGGCGGCACGCCGATCCTCTTTCAATGCTCTGCCCTCGCTCGCAGGAGCGAAGCGGAGGTCCTCGAGGTCTATCGGCGCGTGGGCGAAACGGGCCCGCCGCTGCTCGCGTTCGAGCTGGGCCAGATGTTCGCGCCCTTCGGGCGCATCTACTCGGCGGATTTCGCGCGCGGCCTCATGGACATCACAGCCTTCCGGGGATTGAAGCACTCCTCACTCGATCGCGTCGAGGAGTGGACTCGTCTCGATCTCCGCGACCGCCATCGTCCTGATTTCCGCATCTACACCGGGAACGATCTCGCGATCGACATGGTCTTCTACGGCAGCGACTACCTGCTCGGGCTGTCGACATTCGCCGTCGAGGGCTTTGCCCTGCGCGATCGGTTGTGGGCCGATGGCGATCCCCGCGCGGTGGCGATCAACGATCTTCTTCAGTACCTGGGGTTCATCGCGTTCCGGCCACCGGTCGCGGCGTACAAACATTCGGCTGCACAGTTCCTTCGGCTTCGTGGGCTCGTCGCCACCGACCATCCTCACCCGGCGGGTCTTCGGCGTCCCGATTCGGATCTGCCGCTTCTCGGTGACATCGCGGAGCGTCTCCAAGCCGAGCTCGCAAAGGCCCGGGCGTGAGCGGCGTCGCACCACTCGGCTCGGGACAGGTCCCGTATCCCCGGGTTGCCTCGCTGAAGGAGGCCGGGGCGTTTCGCGCGCATCTCGACAAGACGGGCATTCGGATCGCGTTCGATGCCGAGCTCGCCGCCGCTTCGTCATCGCCGCTCGCCCGACCATTGACGGTTGACGGGGTCCGGGTCGGCAATCGCTTCTGCATCCTCCCCATGGAAGGCTGGGACGGCACGCCCGACGGCGAGCCCAGCGATCTCACGAGGCGGCGGTGGCGGAACTTCGGCAGAAGCGGCGCGAAGCTGATTTGGGGCGGCGAAGCCGTGGCGGTCCGGCCCGACGGGCGGGCGAATCCCAACCAGCTCCTCCTCCTCGAGGGAACGCAGACGGCGCTGGCCCGGCTGCGTGCGGATCTGATCGCGGCGCATCGCGATCGATTTGGAGCCGACGCAGACGACGACCTGTTCGTCGGCCTGCAGCTCACGCACTCGGGCCGCTTCGCGAGGCCGCATCTCAAGGATCGGCCGGAGCCCCTCGCGGCCTACGCACATCCGTTCCTCGATCGCCGGTTTCCGGGCGGCGTCCGGGAGCTGAGCGACGCCGATCTCGATCGGCTGGTCCTGGATTTCGTCCGCGCCGCCCGGCTCGCCTCGGACGCCGGCTTCCGGTTCGTCGATATCAAACACTGCCACGGCTATCTGGGCCACGAGCTGCTCAGCGCGTGCGATCGCGGCGGGCGCTTCGGCGGATCGCTCGAGAACCGGACACGCTTCATGTGCGAGGTCATCGATGGCATCCGCGCGACCGCGCCGCGGCTCGGCATCGGCGTCCGGCTGTCCGTCTTCGACACCGTCCCGTATCGGAAGAATGCGCACGGGGTCGGTGTACCGGAGACGTCGCCATCCGGATACCGACACGCGTTCGGTCTCGTCGACGGCGACGACCTGGAGCCCGCGCTGGAGGACGCGCGCGCCGTGCTGCGGCTGCTCGAGCGGAAGGGCGTGACCTGGATCTCCGTCACGGCGGGAAGCCCGTACTACAACCCGCACGTGCAGCGGCCCGCGTTCTTTCCACCGATTGACGGCTATCTCCCGCCGGAAGATCCGCTGAAGGGAGTCGCCCGTCACATCGACGCGACCGCGAGGCTGAAGGCGGCGTTCCCCGGCCTCGTGTTCGTCGGCGCGGGCTACAGCTACCTGCAGCAGTGGCTGCCGCACGTGGCGCAGCGCTCGGTCCGCGAGGGCCTCACCGATTTCGTCGGCCTGGGCCGGATGGTGCTGGCGTATCCCGATCTGCCGGCGGACGTGTTGAGCGGCGCACCGCTCCGCTGGAAGGCGTTCTGCCGGACCTTCAGCGACTGCACGACCGGGCCGCGGCTGGGCCTCGTCTCCGGTTGTTATCCGCTGGATCCGTTCTACGCCGCGCATCCGGATGCCGCGTGCCTCCGGGACGCGAAGGCGGCCCTCCGCGCATGACGGCTTCGACGCCCAACCTTCGTGCCCGCGACCAGGCGCTCGCCGTCACCACCGCCTTCCTCGCCCTCTTCTCCATCGTCGGCTGCGCGCTCTACGGCCTTCCGTTCTTCTACGACTTCTTCGTCCAGGATCTCGGGTGGACGCGCCAGCAGGTGACGTCGGGGAATGCGCTCAGCAAGCTGGTCGTGGGGCCGATCTTCGGGTTCGTCGCCGGGCTGATGGTGGATCGATTCGGTCCGCGGCGTCTGATGCTCGCCGGCATCGTGATGGCTGGCGGCGCGCTGATGGGCCTGTCCTGGGTCTCGAGCCTGACAGGGTTCTACTTCTTCTATTTCTTCAATGCGCTCGGCTACGTCTGTGGCGGCCCGCTGCCGAATCAGGTGCTGCTCTCGCGATGGTTCGATCGGGCCCGCGGCAAGGCCATGGGGATCGCGTATCTGGGAATCGGCATCGGCGGATCGCTGGTTCCGATCGTCGGGTATGCGCTGACGCAGAGCTTTGGCTGGCGTGGATCGCTCCGCGGACTCGGCATCCTGATGATCGTCATCGCGCTGCCGGCGGCGTGGTTCGTGCGCGAGCCTCCCCGGTCCGAAGCGGATGGGTCCAGAAGGCCCGATCGCGATGACGGCGCCTCGCTCGGGCCCGTGCTGCGGCGCCCTGCCTTCTACCTGCTCGCGATCGGCAGCATGGCGTCGATCGGGGCGGTCGGCGGGACGATGCAGAATCTGAAGCTGTATTTGAGCCTGGACCGGGGGCAGGCCCAGGCGGATATCGCGGCCGCGCTGTCGCTGGTGCTCGTCGCGAGCATCGGCGGACGTCTCTTCATGGGCTGGCTCGCCGATCGGTGGCCGAAGAAGCAGGTGATGCTGCTGATCTACGCCATCGTCGCGGTGTCGATCCCGCTGATGGCGTTCGCCCCGACGCCCGGGAGCCTGCGCGCGTTCGGGTTTCTCTTCGGCATTGGATTGGGCGGAGACTACATGATCATCCCGCTCATGGCGGCGGAGCTGTTCGGGCTCCGCGTCATGGGCCGGCTGATGGGTGTGATCCTCACCGCCGACGGCGTGGCGGAGGCCGTCGTTCCTATGGCGGTCGCGACGCTGCGGGATCAGCGCGGGAGCTACGCGCCGGGATTCCTGCTGCTCGTCGCCCTCGCCGCGATGGGGGCGGTGGCTGTGAGCGTGTTGCCCAGGGCGACGACTTCACATTCACCACAGAGGGCACAGAGCCCACAGAGGCAAGCTCTCTAGAAGCGTTTCGTAACCGTCGTGGCGCAGGACCTTCAGGCCTGCGGGCGCAGCGCTGAAGCGCTGCGCTACAGTTGTGAAACCGCTCGTGGTCTTCTCTGTGGTCTTCGTGGGCTCTGTGGTGAATGGATGGGAACTACGCGAATGTTCGATCTTTCGGGCAAGACCGCGCTCGTGACCGGTGCCGGGTCGGGCATCGGCGCGGCGATCGCCGAGACGTTCGCCCGGGCTCACGCTCGTGTGTTCGTGACGGATCACAACAAGGCGACCGCAGGAGCCACCATCGATCGGATCCGGCAGGCCAATGGTGAGGCCGAGTTGCTCATGCTCGAGGTGACCAGCGAGGGCGAGTGCCGGGCCGCCGCCGAACAGGTGAACGCCAACGCCGGACACCTCGACATCCTCGTCAACAATGCCGGTGTCGGGCACGTGGGCACGATGCTCCAGACCGACGGCGCCGATCTCGATCGGCTCTACGCCATGAATGTGCGGGGCGTCTTCAACGTGACCAGGGCGTTTCTCCCCGGCATGATCGCGCGCCGATCCGGTGTCATCATCAACATGGCTTCGATCGGCGGGCTCGTGGGGATTCGGGATCGCATCGCCTACTGCGTCAGCAAGTCGGCTGTCGTGGGGTTGACGCGATGTATGGCGCTCGACCACGCGCTCGACGGCGTCCGCGTCAACTGCATCTGTCCCGGCCGCGTGGAAACGCCCTTCGTCAAGGCGAGGCTGCGCGAGTATCCTGATGCGGAGGCGGCGTACCGCGAGATGACCGCGTCGCAGCCTGTCGGCCGGATGGGGCGACCGGACGAGATCGCCGCCGCCGCTTTGTATCTGGCCAGCGATGAGGCGGCGTTCGTCACCGGTGCGGCATTGACCATCGACGGGGGGTGGAGTGCCGGGTAGAGAATTGACGATTGACGATTGGCGACTGGCGATTGCAGGATTGATTGTCGATTGTCGGGTTGATGATTGACGATTGAAGGACGAATGACGACCGGCCGGCCACTGAAACGAGAATCAGTCGTTCGCGCAGCGCTCGTGGGGGGGCCGATGTACGACCCGCTCTACGAGTCGCTTCCGGCCTTTGAACGTCAGAGCGGCTTGAAGGTCGAGGTCGTCTGTCACCTGCCGCATCCCGAGCTCAATGCGTACGTCAAAGAAACATTCGAGTCCGGCGAAGCGGATATTGACCTGCTCTCGACTCACACGAAGTACGCGCCGTCTCAGGCGCAGTGGCTGTCGCCGCTCGAAGACGCGATCCCGGCGGGCGATGTGGCCGATCTGCTGGCGCATCCGACGGAGCTGGCCCGAATCGACGGTCATCTCTTCCAGATTCCCAGGAACCTCGACGTTCGCCTGCTCCACTATCGCCGCGACCTGTTCGAGGATGCGGTCGCGCAAAAAGATTTCGAGAGCGTCTCGGGTCGCTCGTTGCGCGTGCCGGAAACCTGGACCGAGCTGGCCGACGTGGCCTCGTTCTTCGCGCGTCGCAACAGGGGCATCCGATACGGCTTTCTCTTCCCGGGCCGCGACTCCGGCCTCTTCGGCACCTTCTACGAGTTCCTCGTCTCCGCCGGCGGCCACTTGTTCGATGAGAGCTTGAGACCGGCGTTCGCGTCGCCGGCGGGCGTCTGGGCAGCCGGGCAGATTGGCGAGCTGCACAACGGTCGCCGGACGACGCCGGCCGACCTCGAGTCCTGGCACTACGATGAGATCTCGGCGTCGTTTCGGCGCGGCGAGGCGGCACTCGTGTCCGATTGGCCCGGGAGCTACCATTTGTACAAGGACCGGGCGACCTGCGAGGTGTGGGATCGGATCGGGCTGGCGCTCCTGCCGGCGGGCCCTGCCGGGGAACGCGCCGCCTATGCCGGCTGCCACTCGTTCGCGATTCCGAGCTCAGCGCGTAATCGCCCCGGCGGCGCCGCGCTGCTCCGCTTTCTGACGTCGTTCGAGCAGCAGCTGGGCGAGGCGCGCCGCGGCGCGATTCCCTGCCGCGCGAGCGCGCTCCGGTCGATCCGCGCCGAGGCCGAGGCCGATCCGTCCGAAGGGCGCCGCTGGCAGCTGCTCGCCGAGACCGAGCGCTTCATGATCATCCCGCCGCGGTTCGCAGCGTATCCGAGCTGCGAGGACGCCATCTGGCGATCGGTGCAGCAGGCGATGCTCGGTCGCTCGACGCCGGAGCAGGCCGTCCGCCGCGCCGCCTCCGAGGTCGAGCGCATCGTCGAGCTGCACGTCACGGCGAGATAAGCTCTCAGCTATCAGCCGGCTTGAAGGCCAGGCTGCGGCGCGGCCGACATCCCACAAGGCTGCTGAGAGCTGAAAGCTGACAGCTAATGCAGTTTTCAGTTCTCAGTAGTCAGTTTTCAGTTCGGATCTCGCCCGCAAATAACTGAAAACTGATGACTGACAACTGAGAACTACGCTACAGCGAAGTGAAAAACGCTCTATTCATGTCTTTTACTGGAAAATCCGTGCTCGTGACCGGAGCAGCAAAGGGCATCGGTCTGGGCATCGCCGAGAGCTTCGCCCGCGCCGGCGCCACGGTCGGCATGCTGGACTGCGACCAGGGCACCCTCGAGGCCGCCGCCGCCCGCGCGAGCAGCCAGGGCGGGCGATGCGTGAGCGTGAGGGCTGATGTCACCGATCGGCCTGAGCTGGAGCGCGCCGTGGCCAGCTTCCTCGAACGCGCCGGCACACTGGACGTTCTCGTCAACAACGCCGGCATCCACTTCGCGCGCACGATCGACGAGTACACCGAGGCGGAGTGGGCGCGGATTCTCGACGTCAACCTGACCGGCGCCTTCCGGATGATCCAGATCTGCGTGCCGGCGCTGCGCCGATCGAGGGGCGCCATCGTCTCGGTGTCATCGATGACGGGGCTCGTGGGACAGGATCGCGGGGCTGCGTACGTCGCCTCGAAGGGCGCCCTGATCTCGCTCACCAAAGCGCTGGCGCTGGAACTGGCGACGGACGGGATCCGGGTGAACTGCGTCTGCCCCGCCGGCGTCGACACGCCGCTCTTGCGCGACTGGGCCGCCACACTCCCGGATCCGGACGCGGTACTACGGGGTCAGGCGGCGATGCACCTGACCAACCGGCTCGCCTCCCCGAACGAGATCGCGTCGGCAGTGCTGTTCCTCGCCTCGCCGGCGGCGTCCTTCATCACCGGCATCGCGCTGCCCGTCGAAGGCGGCGCGACGCTCGGCTATCGCCGCACCTGATGGCTCTGAGAGGACTCATGACAAACGGAAAACGTCGCATGATGAGCATTACCGTGCTGCTGGTCGGAATCACCGGCTCGCCGCGGGGCGATCAGGCTCCGATCGGATACACCGATACGCCAATGCAGCCTGACGGCCGGTGGCACATCCATGATGGCGCACGCCCGCAGCCCAGGTTGGTGAAACCGGGACAGCCCGGTATCGCTATCGCCTCGTCAGCTCCGTCGGACGCCATCGTCCTGCTAGGCAGCGGCAACGATCTGAGTGCCTGGCAGGCGATGGACGGCTCTCCGGCTCCCTGGCCGATGGCGAACGGTGTGCTCCGGACCGGGAAGGGATTGATTCGGACAAAAGCGGAGTTCAGCGACTTTCAGCTTCACGTGGAATTCGCCACGCCCGACGAAGTCAAAGGCGACAGCCAGGGTCGGGGCAACAGTGGCGTGTTCCTGCTGGGGAAGTTCGAGATTCAGGTGCTGGACAGCTACGAGAATCCGACCTATCCGGATGGTCAGGCCGCCGCCATGTACGGCCAGTTTCCGCCTCTGGTGAACGCGTCACGTCCGCCCGGCGAGTGGCAAGCCTACGACATTGTTTTCACCGCGCCGCGATTCACCGCCAACGGAGCGTTTGACAAACCTGCCGTCGTCACGGTGTTCCACAACGGCATCGTTGTCCACAACGCCACCGCATTCTGGGGACCGACCGCCCACCGGCGCATCAACCCGTACACGCCCGACACCGCGAAGGGCCCGCTCACGCTGCAGGATCATGGCAACCCGATCCGGTATCGCAACGTCTGGATCAGGCGGCTCGGGGGATATGACGAATCATGAAGCGTGGCTACCGTTCCTCGTGTTCGCCCTACGCGCCTGCAGGGAGCGAGCCTGACTCCCTAGTGCAGCACCTAGTGTGGTGTCTCTAACGCTTCTTACAATGCCGTTCGCCCTGAGCCTGTCGAAGGGCGAAGCACCACGCGTTCGTGGTTCGACAAGCTCACCACGAACGATTGTCAAGGAATCTGCGAGACACCACACTCGCGCGTCGAGCTGATGCGGCTCAGTCGGAAGCGGTCAGCGCCAGGACGGCGAAGGCCGTCGCCGCGTCCGACATGAACATCCGGCGCCACGGCTCGCCCTTGTCGCCGCCGTGCTCGCGATCGAAGTTCAGCGAATGGGCCCGCCAGGCGGTCCAGGCCTGTTGATCGATCTGAACGCTTTGCTGATTGGCCCTGAGCCAGTCCAACCCTTTGCTCACGACAGGATCGTTGCTCGGAGCGCCTGCCTTCCGCAGCGTATAGACGATGAGCCCGGTGGCGTAGCCGTCCGAGCGCGCGAGGAGTGAGCCGTCGGTGGTTCCGGGCGCTTTGAACGGCTCGGCGGACCTGTCCCACCTCCATATGCCGAGCGCGTCCAGCGACCATCCGCCGTCGGGTCGCTGGCGACTCTGGATCTCCGCGAAGAGCGCCTGCCGCTCGGCAGGCGTCAACAGACCACTCATCCGAGTCGACGCCAGCAGCACCCAGGTTCGGTTGAAGAGCCGTTGCGAGGCGTAGTGCTCCTTCAAGTAACCTCGCAGCTTGTCGATCCCCGAGCCCGCCGCCGCGTCTTCGCCGTTGGACGAGTGGGGCGCGGTTGCGACCGCCAGGGCCGCAACCGTGGCCCCGTAGTACACCGCGTCCACCGTCTCGAACGGCTCGAGCCCGAAGTCGAGCCAGTCCCACGCGCCGTCGGGGCGCTGGGTCTCCCACAGCCGAGCGAGGGCCTTTCGAGTCGCGCCGCTGGGCGCCCGCCGATCCTGACCGGCGTCCGCGGTCGCCAGAATCAAGGCATTGAGCACCGCCTCGGTCCCGCGTGACTCCGTCTTTTTGGCTTCGTTGGATTCGTAGAGAAGCTGATGCGTGCCGTACGTTTCCACGCGCCGAGTGGCTTCTTCGACGATCCTCGTCTCGTGGGGCGTCGCGGCGCTCGCATGCATCGCCCGCCTCAAGGCGGCCCGTGCAAGCGCGTACGGGACCGACGTGTGACAGGAGACGCACGCCGTTTGAGCCTCACCCGTCCGGAGCTTCTTGGCGTTCGCGAACCAGGCATCCATCCGGTCGTCCAGATACCGGGCGGCGCTCTCCTGATTCCAGCCGTGCCTCTCGCGGTCGATCGGGGGCGACGCCTGACGAGACGCGACTCCCGTCACCAGCGCGGCGAGCACAAGCGTGATGGCCAGCCTCATGATTCGAACCGCTCCTTTCACTTCCTGCGACGTTTGCGGGTCGGCTTCTTGCGCGAGGACTCGCGTCGAGTGCTGGCCTGCAGCGCCTGGCGCGTCTTGGCGGGCAGCTTCCCGAAGACGAGATCGTACGAGTGACGCACCAGTTCCTGGATGTCGCCGTCCGACAGCGCATCGAATTGCTGCAACGCCACCCAATGATGCCGCGCCATGTACGGAGCCGGGATGATGCTTTCCTGCTCGACGAGCTGGGCGAACACCTCCGGATCGCACTTGAACGCGAGCCGCTGGGGCACCGCAGGATCCAAGCAGGTGATCGCAAACATCTTGCCGCCGATGCAGAACAACAAATCGTCGCCCCACTGCACCTTCTCGGTGGCGTGGGGCAATGACAAGCTGAACGAGCGGATGCGTTCGAGATTCACGACAAAGAGGTCACGTCGCTCGAGACAGCGCCAGTTCGAACGCCTCGTACGCGGCCCGATCGAACAACACGAATTGTACTTCGACGACGTCGGTGGTGACGCCCCGGACCGCGGACAGTGCGAGCGGCGCCGCTTCATCCAGCGGATAGCCGTACACACCAGTGGAGATCGCGGGGAACGCGACCGTTTTCGCGCCAATCTGGTCGGCGACCCGAAGGGACTCGATGTGGCAGGACGCCAGGAGCGCCGACCGATCTTCACGGCGCGAGTAGACCGGGCCGACGGTGTGGATCACCCACCTGGCCCTCAGCCGGCCGCCTGTCGTCACAGCCGCCTGTCCGGTCGGCAATCCCTGCGGGTACCTGTCGGCCCGCAGCCGCCTGCACTCCTCGAGAATGGCCGGCCCGCCCCGGCGATGGATGGCGCCATCCACACCGCCCCCGCCCATCAGCGACGAGTTGGCGGCGTTGACGATGGCGTCGACGTCCTGCTCGGTGATGTCGCCGTGAATGAGCACGATCCTCGGCATTGGCCCGTTCGCCAACCACGCCGTCGATTTCACAAAACGACAACCAGCAGCGAAAGCGCTCTCCGCGCGTTCATCCGGCTTCCTCCACAGACGGCCGGCCTAAAGGCCTAAAGCCGGGCAGACATGTCACACCGTCAGGTGCAACTGCTCTTCGATGTAGTGGTGCACTTAGGCACGGGCGGTCCGCAGGTCGGCTGGCGCCAGCGACGGCGCAAGCAGGTGCACACCCAGGAGCGCGACCAGGTATGTCGATCCCGCCAGCATGAAGACGGCGAGATAGCTGCCCGTGAACTGCAGGATGTAGCCCGTGACGGTCGCGATCAGCATGCCGCCGATCGCGCCGCCCATGCCGCCAAACCCGACCACCGATGCGACCGCGCGCCGCGGGAACATGTCGGAGGCGAGCGTGAACATGTTCGCGGACCAGCCCTGATGCGCCGCCGCCGCGAGGCTCACCAATGCGACGGCCCCCCACAGGTTCGAGACGCGCGAGGCGAACACGATCGGCGTCACGGCGAGCGCGCAGACCAGCATGGCGGTCTTGCGCGCGGGATTGACCGCCCACCCCCGCTTGATGAGCGACGAAGAGAGCCACCCGCCCGTGATGCTGCCGGCGTCAGACACCAGATAGATCACGACGAGCGGGGGGCCGATCCCAGAAAGGGTCAGCCCGTGCACG